>NZ_JAUBRN010000158.1:0-1190 GCF_036701875.1 Microcoleus sp. MON1_C5
CCCGACGGGTCGATCGTCTCTTACACCATCGACACCCTGCCCTCACCAGACCAAGCAGTCCTGTTTTTAGGAGATCCAGCCAACGGCGGCGTACCAGTCACAGCAGGTCAAGTCCTTACTCCAGAACAGTTGCAGCAACTATTTTTCTTCACAACAGGCAACTTTACAGGAGCCAATTTCACCTACAGCGCCACAGACAACAGTGGCGCCTCCAGTCCCGCAGCCGCTACTGTGGCGGCTATCTTGCGGCCAGTTGCGCCAACTCCCACACCAACGCCAACTCCAACTGACAACCAACCGCCATTGGCCAACAATGCCAACTCCAGCCTAGGGCCCAACAGCAGCCAGTTAGTCACAGGATTGGGAGGAAGCGACCCCGACGGGTCGATCGTCTCTTACACCATTAACACCCTGCCCCCAGCAGACCAAGCAGTCCTGTTTTTAGGAGATCCAGACAACGGCGGCGTACCAGTCACACCAGGCCAAGTCCTGACGCCAGAACAGTTACAGCAACTATTTTTCTTCACAACAGGCAACTTTACAGGAACCAATTTCACCTACAGCGCGAAAGACAACAGCGGTGCTATCAGTCCCCCTGCTACCGCTACTGTGGATGGACTGATAGTGCCAACTCCCACACCAACTCCCACAACAGCAACGCCCACACCAACTCCCACAACAGCAACGCCCACACCAACTCCCACAACAGCAACGCCCACACCAACTCCCAACCAACCACCAGTTGCCAACAATGCCAACTCCAGCCTAGGACCCAATAGCAGCCAGTTAGTCACCGGATTGGGAGGCAGCGACCCCGACGGGTCGATCGTCTCTTACACGATCAACACCCTGCCCCCAGCAGACCAAGCCGTCCTGTTTTTAGGAGATCCAGCTTTGGGCGGTGGCGTTGCGGTGACACCAGGTCAAGTCCTGACTCCAGAACAGTTACAGCAACTATTTTTCCAAGCCACAGGCAACTTTACAGGAGCCAATTTCACCTACAGCGCCACAGACAACAGCGGCGCCACCAGTCCCGCTGTCGCTACTGTTGCGGCCATACTTCCAACTGACAACCAACCGCCATTGGCTAACAATGCCAACTCCAGCCTAGGCCCCAACAGCAGCCAGTTAGTCACCGGATTGGGAGGCAGCGACCCCGACGGGTCGATCGTCTCTTACACCATCGACAC
>NZ_JAUBRN010000159.1:0-1136 GCF_036701875.1 Microcoleus sp. MON1_C5
CTGCAACGGCAACTAAAAAATACTGAATATCTGACTCTCAAAATTTTGGTGTATCTCTTGCAATCTCAGAAACAAGTTAGCATTGAATCGCTGGCGACCTTAATGCCTTATCCGATCCAATTTGAAAGCAGAAGACGCAGCGTACAAAGATTTTTAAAACTATCTAGCCTCAACATTGAGAGCCTATGGTTTCCTCTCGTTCAAGAAATTTTAAAAGCAAAATTTCCCCAGACTCAGACACTTAAATTAGCTATCGATCGAACGCAATGGCGGGACAAAAATATTTTTGTAATTAGTGTGATATGGTGCCAGCGCGCGCTCCCTTTATACTGGCAAATTTTGGACAAGAAAGGAAGCAGTAACATTGAAGAACAAAAATCTCTAATCCTCCCTGTTTTATCGCTATTAAAAAAATATGCAATCATCATCTTAGGCGACCGTGAATTTGGTAGCGTTAAGTTGGGTAGCTGGCTCTGCGACCAACAAGTTAAGTTTGTTTTTAGGGTAAAACAAGAGCGTTATATCCAGCAAGAATCTCGCGAATATATTCACCTGTCAGAGTTAGGATTATTGCCCGGAACTCAGTTTTTTATCACAGATGTTAAAGTCACGAAACAACAAGGTTTTGGCAAGTTTAATGTCGCTGGTTATTGGCGCCGTAAATATCGGGGTAAGGTTGAAGATGAGGGTTGGTATCTGCTGACTAATTTAACCAGCTCACAAGAAGCGATCGCTGCGTTCAAATGTCGTAGTGGGATTGAAGCTATGTTCAAAGATTGCAAAACAGGCGGTTATAATCTAGAAAAGAGCCACGCTAATAATCAGCGTTTAACAAGTTTGATATTACTGATAGCCATTGCCTATAGCTGTGCTATCCTCCAGGGCAAAAAAATCAAGAATATGGGAATTCAAAAATATGTGGGTAGGTTAACTGAATGTGGGCGCTCGATACGTCGCCATAGTAGTTTTTGGATAGGATTATATGGTCAATGTTGGGTAATTGGCATGGAATTTTGTCAAGATGTTATTACTGAATTAATGAGAATCAGGCGCAATAAACTACCGTTTTTTCAGAGGGGTCTAAGGGCTATGTCCTTTATTTTATCAATGTTTTGACGGGGTTGTCACCCCGTCAA
>NZ_JAUBRN010000160.1:0-1128 GCF_036701875.1 Microcoleus sp. MON1_C5
TGATACCAATTTAATATGAAGCTGCATAGAATAAAGCTTCCAGAATGAAAGTGTAAGAAGATAGTGAACTCATTTCTTCAGGTGTGATTTGTTGCAGAACCTGATCCAGTCGTTCGCGCAATTCCTTAAGAGTCAGAAACACTTCTCCCTTGAATTGTTGTTTGATAAATTGCCACACTCGTTCAATGGGATTGAGTTCAGGGCTATGGGCTGGTTGACAAACGGGAATCAAGTTATCAGGCCAGTGCAGAGCACTGGTCACATGAGCCCCCGCCTGGTCAAGTTGAATAAGTGCGATGTCATCTCCCAGTTGATGTGAGAGGGCATCAATAAACTCCTGAAATCTTTGAGTATTGAGGCGATCGTATTCTTGACAAAAATGCCAGCCGCTCAAAGGTTCGACCACCCCGTAGAGCCAAAAATTGTCACGTTTCCAGAGTACCGGTGCGTAAGGTTTCACTCCAAACGCCATAATCACTTTCCCTGTTTCTGTTTTAAGTCCCAAGCGGGTCTCGTCTTGACACAAGTAACGCAGCCGTTGTCCCTTTCCAAACAAGCGTTGATAGGTCAACAGGGCTGGGGCGATGTTTTTTTAAAACGCTGAGCGGCATTGGGTTCTTGCTTCCCGCTTTTGGGGCGTGGCACTTTTAATTTAGCTTTAAGTCGATAGTGTACCCAATGATAGACTGTGGGGTATGTCAGGTTCCGTTGATAAGTCTCATTGAGCCACTCCACGATTTCTCCGTAACTTTTGAAGCCTGGTGGCTGTTCCAGTCTTTTTTGTAATCCGGCAAGAGCCTCTGGACTCAAGTGGGGCAATTTTCCGGGTGCACTCTTGACTGCCAACAATTCGGACAATCCTCCCTGACGATACTTTTGCAACCACCGAGTTACCGTTGAACCATCACGTCCCAGACGTTTGGCCAGGATTTGATGCTGAGTGATTTGTCCTGTTTTTAGCCACCACAACATTTGCAACCGTTCTTTCTGACTGGCGGTACGACTGTTTTTTAGTTGTTGCTCCAAACTCTCTGCACTTTCTGCGATCGCCACCATCAGTTGACGTGCCATAACTCATCACCTCTCAACATTATCTTTATTCTATGCAACTTCATGTAAAATTGGTAT
>NZ_JAUBRN010000084.1:0-20164 GCF_036701875.1 Microcoleus sp. MON1_C5
GGTTCTCACCCAGTTCGACCGCTGCCAGGGGGTTTGAAAACTCTCGCGATCAAGCGTGAGGGGTAAGTTCCGTTTAAGGAATCTTTTTAAATTTACCCTGTGGGCCAAATCTAATAAAACCTCTGGAAGTTGTTGTCGCTGGCAATTAGTAAAAGCACTGTCTGCCATCAAAGGGTAGACAGTAAGGAACCTATGGGGGATAGGGCTTGGGAGTTTTTGGAGATGTCTATTGCAAACAACTGTTGTGATACCTATTCAGCAAAAATCTTTGTCATAAATACAGTCCTGGACGCATCAATACCTTCATAAGCAAATTTTTTGGCGTTGCATAATAGCAGCATGATTTTGATTTTTTTTGTGGATGGGCCCATGAACCCGAAGGCGTATATTTTCACAGCAGGCGGGACACCCTACAATCATCCTCAAATTGAGCAACGCCAAATTTTTTGCCTAATCGGCGGGCTATAACAAAGTCTTTTCGTAAAAAAATTGCCGATTGAGCGAAGTCGAGACCGGATTTCTGACGACGGGTGCCTCACCCCTAAAATAGTTACGCTCTAGATCATCAAATAAGAATTACTTGCATTAATATAGTAAAGCAATGGCTATAGATGGCTGTAGATACACCATCGTGTCAATTACCAGATGAAAAAATCTATTATTATAGAACAATGAGCATTTCTCGGCGTATTTTTCTTGCCAGCGGTACAGCAATGGCTGTCGTGGCAGTGGGGGAACTAAGCAAAAAAGCCCCTGTCGCAGCCCAAACGGGAACCCTCAACCTTTATTCAGCACGTCATTACGACACTGATAATGAGTTGTACCAAAGCTTCACCAAAAAAACTGGGCTCAAGGTTAACCTCGTTGAAGCGGAGGCTGACCAACTAATTGAACGGATCAAAAGTGAAGGTGCAAATAGCCCCGCTGATGTTTTCATCACGGTGGATGGTGGGCGTTTGTGGCGGGCAAAACAAGCAGGTATTCTGCAACCTGTTTCTTCAACAGTCCTGACATCGGCAATTCCAGCAAGTTTGCGAGATCCTCAAGGTTTCTGGTTTGGTCTATCGCGCCGGGCACGGGTGATTGTTTATAACAAAAGCAAGGTGAACCCTGCCCAGTTGTCAACCTATGAGGCGCTGACAGAACCTCGGTGGAAAGGCAAAGTTTTAGTGCGATCGTCCACTAATATCTATAATCAGTCTCTTGTTGGGGCTATGTTAGCCGTTCATGGAGCTCAAAAAACAGAAGCTTGGGCGCGAGGATTGGTGGCTAATTTTGCGCGTCCTCCAGAGGGAAATGATACAGCGCAAATCAAGGCGGTTGCTGATGGGGTAGGCGATATTGCCCTTGTTAATACCTATTATGTAGCTCGCTTAATGAAATCGAAAGATCCAGCAGAACAGGCGATCGCGGCGAAAGTAGGTGTATTTTTCCCCAACCAGCGCGATCGAGGTACTCACGTCAATATTTGTGGTGCCGGTGTAGTCAAAACCTCGCGTAACAAAGCAGGCGCGACCAAATTCTTGGAACACCTAGCCAGTCGCGAAGCGCAACAAATTTTTGCTAGGGGTAATTATGAATACCCTGTGATTTCAGGTGTGGCGATCGATCCTGCAGTTGCCAGTTTTGGTACATTCAAATCTGACCCTCTCAACCCTGATGTGTTTGGGAAAAATAACGCCGACGCTTTAAAGATTGCCGATCGCGCCGGCTGGAAATAGAGGCTTTTTGAACAAGAAGCTACTCTTTGTGATTCGGCGGTTTCAACCGCCGAATCCAACCAACTTTAATTTTTAATTTTTAATTGTACCATCCGGCATTATAGCCCCTTTCAGGTTTGCCCCTTTCAGGTTTGCCCCTGTCAAATCAGCACTATTTAAGTCAGTTTCACTTAAATCGGCGTTACTAAGATTGGCATTATTCAGTTTTGCGCCTCGCAAAAAAGCCCCCTTGAGATTTGCATTACTCAAATCAGCATTTGTGAGATCGGCCCCAAATAAACCGGCTTTTTCCATAGAAGCAGCTTTTAAATTTGCACCTTTGAGATTGACGCTATCGAGTAAGGCTTCATTAAGTTTTATTTTTTCTAGCACAGCACCTTCCAAATTAGCACCATTGAGATTAGCGCTTGTTAAATCAAGGTTGCTTAACTTAGCGGCACTCAGATCGCATCCTGGACATTGCTTAGTTTTTTGTAATGTTTCGAGGGGACTAGCCGCCTGTTTTTGGCATCCAAACGTGACAAAAATAGTAAGTAGTAAGAAAGAGATTGTGCCAGTCGTGCGGGTAAACATTGCTAATTTTTTATTAATCATCTTGATTTGTAAAGGGATAATTTTAACCTTTAACTGTTAACCGTTAACTCTGTTGAAGAATTGCGCGATCGCGCAATTTTCCAACTTAATAAAATTACCGGTAACATCCCCACTAAAACAATTGCCAATGCTGGGCCAGAAGCTTCAGCCAATCGTTCATCTGAGGCAAGTTGATAAGTTCGCACCGCCAAAGTATCAAAGTTAAAAGGTCTAATAATTATAGTAGCAGGTAACTCTTTCATTACATCAACGAATACTAACATCATGGCAGTTAGTAAACCTCCGGTCATCATTGGTGTATGAACTGTAACTAAAGTTTGCATCGGACTATAACCCAAACTTCTCGCCGCATCATCTAAATTAGGCTTGATTTTGCTCAAACTTGACTCCACCGCATTTAAAGAAACAGCTAGGAAGCGAACTATATAGGCAAATACCAAAGCTGCGATCGTACCGCTTAACAACAAGCCTGTAGAAATCCCCCAGTTTTCACGCATCCAACTATCAAATAGATTGTCAATTTTTCCAATGGGAACCATAATCCCCACTGCAATCACAGAACCAGGTACAGCATAGCCCATTGCCGCAACTCTCGTTCCTAACTGCACTCCTAAATTAGGATATAACCGTAAACCATAAGCCATAATCAAGGCAATAATTACGGCTAAAAGGGCTGTCAGGGTAGCCAAAATTAAACTATTACGGGCAAAGATCCAAAAGCGTTCATCTAAAGTGACTTGCCAATTAGCTAAGGTTAACTTGACTAAAAGACCTGCTGGCAATAAAAAACCAAAAAATAGCGGCATAAAACAAGCAATTACGGCTAAAACCTCCCGAATTCCTTTAAGCTGATAAGTTTGCAGTTGGCGATAGCGACTGCTAGCTTGATAATATTTTGTCCGACTTCGAGACCAGCGTTCTACTAAAATTAAACCCAGAACAAATAATAATAGCATCGCAGCTAGTTGATTGGCTGCAATTCGTTCTCCCATGCCAAACCAAGTCCGATAAATACCTGTGGTGAATGTATCAACTCCAAAATACTGAACAGTGCCATAATCGTTGAGAGTTTCCATCAAAGCCAGTGCTAAACCTGCAACAATTGCGGGTCTTGCCATTGGTAAGGCAACTGTAATAAAACTCCGCCAAGGACTACAGCCAAGTATTCTACTAGCTTCTAGAGTACAAGTGGATTGCTCCAAAAATGCAACTCTTGTTAATAGGTAGACGTAGGGATATAAAACTAAGATTAGCATTAAGATTGCTCCCGGGAGCGATCGCACGTTAGGAAACCAATAGTCTCCATAACTCCAGCCAAAAATATAACGCAAAGCAGTTTGAACGGGGCCGGAAAATTCTAAAAAGTCTGTATAAGTATAAGCTAGCACGTAAGCTGGGGCCGCTAAGGGTAACAGTAATGCCCATTCAAATACGCGACTGGCCCGAAAGCGACACATTGTTACTAGCCACGCACATCCTACGCCAATCACGACAACACCAAAGCCTACGCCGATCATTAACAATAAAGAGTTGACTATATAACGGGTTAAAACTGTATCGGTTAAATGTTGCCATGTATCTTTAGCTTCAAAAAAGATACTGGATAAGACACCGATCACTGGTATGGCGATCGGCAATGCTAAAGCGATAACCGCAAGTGTCCACCCACTAGCGGATAAACTGCGTAAGGTCGATCGCCCTTGGATTGTCCTGATTCCTGTTTGCTGTAGTGATTGTTGGGAATTTTTCATCGCTAGTAAAAAGTCTAGCTTGCTAGTTTATCAGTAGGTGTAAACATTTGTCAAGTCTTTCTGACAATTTCTCTCACTAAACTGGTTTATTGTAAAATAGTAAGTTGTTGATTATTTATAGCAATAATGGCTCGACCGATAATTCTGCATTTAGATGGTGTAACAAAACAGTATTCCCAAGCAGCATCACCTGCGGTAGCGTCTGTCACCCTGACATTACATCAGGGAGATATACTGGGGTTGTTGGGGCCATCGGGTTGTGGGAAAACAACGTTGCTGCGGTTAATTGCTGGTTTTGAACAGCTACAAGCAGGGACGATCGCTTTAGCAGGAAAAACTGTAGCCAGTGTTAATATGTCAGTTCCGCCGGAACAGCGAGACATTGGTATGGTGTTTCAAGACTATGCACTTTTCCCCCATTTGACAGTCGCGAAAAATGTAGCTTTTGGCTTGACGCATCAAGGAAAAGAGTCAAAGCATAATATTCACAAAGGCGTCGCAGAAGCATTAGCGTTGGTGGGATTAGAAGGATTGGAAAACCGTTATCCCCATGAATTATCCGGGGGTCAGCAACAGCGAGTGGCCCTGGCCCGTGCTTTAGCCCCTAGACCTGCGATTATTTTACTAGATGAACCGTTGAGTAATTTAGATGTACAAGTACGGTTAAGATTGCGTCAGGAAGTCCGCGAGATTCTCAAAGCAACGGGAACCTCTGGTGTATTTGTCACGCACGATCGCGAAGAAGCACTTTCGATTTCAGATTGGGTAGCGGTGATGCGTCAAGGTCAATTAGAACAGTTTGGCACTCCAGAGGAAGTTTATCAAGAACCAGCATCTCGATTTGTGGCTGAGTTTGTGACGCAAGCTAATTTTGTGTCTGCATCGCTAAAGCAAGATTTTTGGGAAACAGAAGTAGGTTGTTTTGCTGTTAAACGAGATTCAGGTTCACAAGTTACCTGTGATGTTTCTACTCAAGGAGAATTGATGATCCGGCAGGAAGACTTGAGTTTATACTTAGATGAAGATTCGCCTGTTGTGATTTGCGATCGCCAATTTTTAGGCAGAGAAAATCGTTATTGTTTAAAAACACCTTCTGGCGAAAAGTTATATGCACTCACAACCACAGGAAATGTTTTTCCCATTGGTTCTAAAGTTCGGTTATCTTGTGGTGAGAATTCTCCCTTAGCTTTCTTTGTCGGTAAGCCTAAGCCATAGCTAATGGCTAATTGCTAATTGGGGAAAAATCCTCCCCCTCTCCCCCTTTTCCCTCTTCCTTAATAATTAAATTCTCTCTTTCGCCATGTCTCAGCAGTCTGGCTAGGGTGTGGGAGGTGTTATTTCGCAAACGTTCCTTGACCTGGGAGATGATTCGGAAGTTGAATCAAGAACTGGGGATTCCCGCTGAAATTCTCATCCAACCCTATGAGTCGGTACAAATCCCCGCGTAACAATGACACGATAACAGGTGTGCAATCGATTTGTATAAAAAGGGCGATCGGGATGAGGATACTTGTCCTCCAGCGCCAAGGGCAGATACACCGAACACACTGAGTCTAAAAGTTGCTTGAACTTGGGTTCGATGATGAAATCAACGAAAAGTTTCCGCCTCTCCAAGAAAATAGCTATGTTCCACGCATAAGTTTTCCGTATATTTACTTAAATCCGGTAACTCATTTGCACTTTTTCTGTCTATTTGGTATAATCCGCTATGTGAATCAAGTCATAATTAACAAAATCACTACTAAAATGGAATTATCTGTACTAGTTTTACAAGCAACAACTATTGCACTTTGGGTAGGTGATAAAGTTTCGGGTGGGGCTTTAGAGAAGGCTGGAGCAAATCTTCTAGATTTCTTAGAAAAACGATTTCAAGACAAACTCCAGATCAAGGGTTCTGAACCAAAACTTTTAGAAGCTGCGATCCTAAGTGAAGCCGAGTGCGACAAGAAGTTTCAAGAAGATCTCGAAAGACTGGTAACTCAGTATCAAAAAATACAAAAAACACAAAGTACCTCCTATGTTTCTCAGAGAAATCAATCAGGCGTAAACCTTAATGTTGACAAAAATTCTGGAACAGTCATTGGGCAAAACATAGAAAAGCAATTTTTTCGTTGAGAATTATCTTGACCTTCAAAACATAGACTTAGAGCCAAACAATAATTTTTTCATAAGGCTTTTAAACTACATTAAAGTAGTTTTATTTCTGATATATACTATATTTTTTTGGCTCTTATTTGGTTGGTTAGCTGACTACTCTTTTCCCTTTGGTCAAGCTTTAGATTTAATGCTTGCTTGTTTCAAAGGTACTATTTCAGCCAGGATTAATACCCTACAGCAGCAATTCCAAAAAACAGATGTAGTTCCCCAGCCTGAAAACAAGCAGCAAGTTCCAAAACTAAATAACTTAGAGTCTCAAGCATGGTTATATGAGGGTATATTAGAGCGTCTTGGTGCAGATCCTTCTGCAAATCATGAAAGAATTGCAAGAACACTGGAGGCCTTGGAGTATAAAAGAAGTGAACTTCTACAAGAGCTAGAGCCTCGAAGACCTCGAAAATATCGAATATTAACCGGAATACAAGATGCTGTTCGTGTTCTTTTAGCTAGTCAGGCTGAGAAAGATTATGAGCAGCTTCAGAAAATTGTAACTAATCTGGTTATTTTTACGAGAAGCAGGGAACCGTCACAAACCATTCTTTCAGAAGCAATCACCAAATTAGCTGCAGAGATAGGGCAAAATGCTAATCAAATTAGCCCTTATCGTCTTCGTCTTGCTTATAAAATAGAGGACTTAATCAGGGTTTTATCAGCCAAGCTAGTTTTAGGTGATTATGCCTCTATAGCTGATATTAACAATCAATCAATTATTAATGAGCTGCAATCTCGGATCAATCTTTTATCCCAAGAGTTTAAAAAATTACTTAGAGCAAAACAAGAAAATACAAATGTGATAAACGGACGCATTACAGAGAATTACAATCTAACAAAAAATATTTCTGATTTGTATAGAGACCTATCAAATCGTGATGCAGATATAGTTGCTTTGCAAAAAAATATTCAAAATTTAACGGAATCTATCCAAGAAAAGCAGGCTAATATAAACAGCCTGCAAAATTCCCTATCTGAATTGCAAAGAGATTTTGAATATTCCAAAATTACGCCAGAAGAATATGAGAAAATCGACAATAAAAGTGATTATGTGTTTGTTAAAGCCCACGACAGAAAAAATGGGTCGCACGTCACAGCACATTACAGAAAAAAACGAAAAAAACCACGAAATAAATAAACACCCAGCAGCCTAATAACCAGCTTGGAGCGGACTCCCGAGAGATATTGGTAGGAATACAAAGGTTACTAGCAGTCGCTCCACTCAACCGATCGCACGCACACCCATTCCCCCAATTCCCGCCCTCTTTTCGCCGTAAGATCCCTCGCCCTCTTTCCCTCTCCTCAAAAAATACAGCCACCACCAAGGCTCAAATCAGATCGGGATCGATCGCCTGCGTGAGCCAATATGCCGCCAACCCCCTCAGCAACCAATTCCCCTCGTTATCCCACCAGTCTAACCATTGCTGAGTCTGATTTTGATAACTGCCGAACCATAGGCCCAATTGTACTCCTATAAGTTCGATCGGGTAGTGAAAAAAACAATATTAAAAAATAAAAGCCTTTCATCCCCGGACTAAAGTCACCGGGCTGAAAGGCTTTTGCAGGTTTTAACCAGCCATTAATCTTGTTGGTTTGACAGATTTAAGCTAATTTTATTCAGATGAAAGTATGTTAAATTTCGGACTTTTGTCCTTGCGATTCTGGAACAGCAACTTCTGAATCCGTCTGATTGAGAGCGATTTCTAGAGATTTTGCAATCTCGACTGGCTCGGGAGTACGCTTAGAAAATCCCCAGACAAACATCAAGACAATACTGGAAACTAGCAGCCATTGCGGAGGAACTAAATCCGGATTAATTACTTTCACCAACAACCGCATTCCCACGAACCCAACTGTGATGTAACCAGCACTTTCTAGGTGAACGAACTCATCCAGCCAGCGGATGAACAACCCGGCCATGAATCGCAGGGCAATAATTCCAATAGTAGCACCGGTTACGACGATAAAAGTGTTATCAGAAACAGCGATCGCAGTAGTAACGCTATCCAAGGAAAACGCTAAATCCGTAAAAGCAATCATGGGAATTGCTTGCCACACAGACGCAAATCTGGGCCCGTGATGTTCTCCTTCGGAGTCTGTATCTGAAGTAAAATGTTGGAAAACAAGCCACAGCAGGTAGAGAGCACCAAGCAGTTCAAACTGCCAGTATTGAATTACCCAAGTAGCCGTTAAAATTAGGGCTAGCCGCAGTACAAAAGCAATTATCAAACCCAAGTTGAGAGCTTTTTGCTGATCCTTGGCATCTTCCAAACCTTTAGAAATAGACGCCAGGGCGATCGCGTTGTCAGCCGAAAGTACAGCTTCCAAAGCCACCAAAACCAACAATAATAAAAAGCCGTCAACTCCAAAATTGGGTGAAGCGTCGAGAAATTGATCTAGCATTAACTATTTTGTGCACCTAAGATTGGCAAGTGAAGAGCGCAGCGCAAATTACCCGCTCTGTCTAAAATTAGTGTCACCTTCATTTAAATCTTAACCTAACGCGGTAATTCTGTGGGAGGCGATCGTCCGAACAACGTCCGAAGGAAGCAGTCCCAGGAAACAAGGAAAAATTCTGGCGTTGCACAATTTAAGGAGGCTTCTTGTGGGTTAGGCGTCCCGCCTGCCGTGAAAATACACGCCTTCGGGTTCCTGCGCCCATCCCACAAAACAATCACAATCATCCCGTAATTATGCAACACCAAAATTCTCCCCCTCCGACACTCAAAAACTGTGCCACTCGGCAACTCGGCCACTCGGCCACTCCTCCCCGGACGCACCATTTGTGTTGCAAGTTGTAACAAATGATTCCCAAAAGCGCCAATTTGTCTCAAATTAGTGAAAGCTCGTGCCCGCGAAAAGGAGTTTTGCGAATATGTCTTTAACAGATACCCAAGTCTACGTAGCGCTCGTAATTGCTTTGATTCCCGGAATCATGGCTTTCCGGCTGTCAACTGAACTGTACAAATAGTTTCCAGACACCAGTTGCGAACCGCAAAATGCCTGCCTGACCAGTTAAATCTCTCGCATTACAGATACAGACAATTGCTGCCCCAGTGCAGTAGATTGTTTGTGTTCAGCAAGACGAGACTGCAAGGGCAGGCATTTTTATGGGGAAATTCCGTCTTCACGCCTCACTTTGTCTTAACAATTGTGGCTGTCAGCACCCTGACAAACAGCGGCGAGTGTGCGTTAAGCTCAGAATTTGCTCTTTGAACTCTAAAACGTCAGTCTCAGGTATTTGAAAAAACATTATGCAAGCGATTCAACCCACCGTTACCCCACTGCGTCCTGTAAAAAACTCCCCTCGGGTTACTCCTCGTCGCAGCAGCAGTCGCCAGCGTTCCTACCCTCACCAAACCCTCGCGGCAGAAACAGGGGTCAAGTTGGCAGTCAACATGGTACTTTCAGTCTGTGCCACTTCTGCTTTGCTTCAGCTTTGGCCTCACTACCGGGCGGTGCAAGAAAAATTGCACGAAATCCAAGCTGAAGTCAATCTTACCCAAGGGCGAGTAAATCAGTCGCGATCGGACTTTAACCGCTACTTTGACCCCAGCCTTGCTAAAACTGTGATGCAAGAGCAAAGCAACCAAGCTGACCCGCAGCAGCGTCCGGTGATTTTGCAAGAAGCCGAGGTACCCGACGCCGAGGAATCAACCCCGCAACCTTAAGGGAAGCGGAGTTTTGGGTTTTGATATCACGTCCGACGTGCATCATTCTTTTATGTCATTGCTTCGCACAGCGAACAATGACAGATGAATCTGTCGGACGTGATATCACTTTTGAGTTAAAGAGTTTTTAGGATCGTTGTTGTCTGTCCTTGCGAACGAAACGCAGAGACAGACTTAGACCTGTGTATTGACGCCTGCTGCAAGCTCAAAACTTCAAACTCCGGCTTATACTGACTTTGCCAGCACGGTTTTATCTTTAAGTAGTTGCAGTGCAGCTTGATATTGCAAGTCTGCTTCGGTGCCAATCTGATCGCGCGCGATAGGTTCCAAAGGCACTACGCGATCGGGCGCAATCCCCAGCTTGTTAATATCTTTATGGTTCGGTGTCTCGTACTTAGCAACAGTCACGGCCAACCCGGAACCGTCAGATAAATCAAACAGCGACTGGATCAGCCCTTTGCCAAAAGTATTTTCTCCTACCAGTTGAGCTCTGCCGTTATCTTGCAGCGCACCCGCCAAAATTTCGCTAGCGCTGGCACTTCCCTTGTTCACCAAAACAATCAGCGGATCGTGAGTTAGGGCTTGTCCAGAGGCTTCAAAACTGCCGAGAATGCCTTGTCTGTTCACCGTGTAGACGATCGTCCCGGAATCGAGCCACAGGCGGGCAATTTCAATCCCAGCTTGCAACAGTCCCCCCGGGTTGTTCCGCAGGTCGAGAATGTAGGCGGCGGCTCCTTGTTTTTCCAAGCGGTCGATCGCGCGAGCGACTTCCTCAGTAGCGTTAGCACTGAATTGACTCAAGCGAATGTAGCCCAGCGGCAAATTCTCCGACCCCGACTGCAATTGGGCGTAAACCGGATTCAGAGCAATGCGATCGCGCACTAGCTCAATGTCCTCAGCAGCGTCCCTCCCCTCGCGCCCCAAGGTCAAGGTAACGGCAGTGCCGATGCGGCCGCGCATTCGAGTTGCTGCTTCGTCTAGGCTCAATTCTGAGGTGGGAGTGCCATTAATTTTCAGAATGCGATCGAGGGGTTGGATGCCAGCTTTATCCGCCGGTGAGCCGGCCAAAGGAGCCACCACTGTCAGGGTATTTGTCTGGGGGTCGATCGCAATTTGCAGCCCCACACCCGTCAATTCTCCCGAAGTGTTGACCTGCAAGCTGCGGTACTGTTCGGGTTTCAGCAGTCGAGTGAAGGGGTCATCGAGATTCGCCAGCATCCCCTGAATCGCCGTGTAAGTCTGCTGTCTGTCGTTGAGCGGTTGTTTAACGGCTTTTTCGCGAATCGACCACCAATTGTGATTGTTGAATTTGTCATCCACATAAGAGCGATTGACAATTCGCCAAGCTTCGCTCAAAAGCTGCTGTTCTGGAGTTAGGGCCGCCGCAGGCCCGACCCACCCGCCTAGAACCAGGGCGACTTGGAGGAAAAGTAAAATAGCAATGTGGAAAACTCGTCTGTGCATGATTGTTCCGTAAAATACCAGTAAGTATTACATTTTATGTATTTTACGTTTGTACGCTGGGAACGCTGTTGCAGATTTAACTCGCCTTTTGCACGATCGCGAGCCTCCCGCTGGCACTTGTAAATAAATATAAGCGATCGCAGCTAACTCCAATCTCACCGGCACTGACGGCGACGACAGCCTCTCCGGCGACAGCGGCAGCGATACAATAGCCGGCAAACGCGGCAATGATACTCTCAGCGGTTTTGGCGGCAATGACTGGATACACCGCAATCAAGGCAATGATTCCCTCGACGGTGGCGACGGCGATGACACTGTTTACGGCGGCAAAGAAATCGATAATTTGTTCGGCAATAATGGGGAAGATATCGTATTTGGAAATCGCGGTCAAGATAGCTTGAGTGGAGGTGAAGGCAATGACAGTCTTTACGGCGGTCAAGCTAGCGATATCTTGCTTGGCGGTAACGGGTCGGATTTTCTCGGCGGTGAAAACGGCGATGACAGTTTGATATGAGGAAATGGGAGCGATCGCTTCTTAATTTCCGCCAATTCTGGCAGCGATATCATTTTCGATTTTGAAGCCGGCATCGACTTCCTCGCACTTGCAGGCAATTTAACCTTTTCGCAACTTTCTATTATCCCTAGCAACACTGCCACTTCAATCAGCTTGACAGCAACTGGCGAAATTTTAGCTGCTATCAGTGGCGTGACAGCTAACCAAATTACCCTGGCCAATTTCAGTTAAAGGATTAGGGACATAGGTAAATATTGTGTCCCTCTAGCCAATTATTTGTGTAGTAATGGTTTCCGTTTTTGGTAACAGATTTAGGTGAATCAATACTTGCATTTCTTACTAGAAAATGTCAATCAACACTAAAGTCCTTACAAAATCCAAAACCCCCAATTAAAAATTCCAAATTGACGGGACTGGAACAATCCAAAATCTAAAATCTAAAATCTAAAATTGAGTGACTGTACTTGTAAAATAGTTTTCATAAGGACAAATTTATGGTAGTTATATGCGGAGACAATCTCGATAATTTGCTAGCCGGTGAAATTGGCGATGATTCCCTGTGGGGGCTTGGAGGCAATGATACTCTATCTGGTGTGGGTGGTAATAACACTTTAGACGGCGGAGAACGAAATGATAGTCTCGCAGGTGGAGTCGGTAGCGATCGCCTTTTGGGCGACTTTGGTAACGACAGTCTCAGCGGTGGCGAAGGCAATGACAAACTTGAAGGAGGTGCCGGCAATGATTTTCTTGAGGGTGGCGAAGGCGCGGATTTAATCACAGGAGAAGACAATAACGACAGTATCTTGGGAGGGTCTGGCAATGACTGTCTTAACGGCGGTCAAGGCAATGATACGGCGATCGGAGGAGATGGAGACGATCGCTTGTTTGGTGGCAGCAACAACGACTTGCTAATGGGCGGCAAAGGTAACGATCGCCTGTTTGGAGAAGGTGGCAATGACACTCTAATAGGTGACTTAGATAATGAGTACATCAACGCCAATGCAGGAGACGATTTGCTGGAGGGAAATCAAGGCAACGACACCCTGATTGGCGGGCCGGGTAATGACATCAGATCGGGTTACAGCTTGTAATCAACTGGAGAACAAATCGATTATTTAATCGGGAAAGTGAAGCTGACATATTTGTTCTCGGTTCATTAAATACCAGCCCTTACCTCTTCTATGGCGGTGAAGGTGGCCATGCCATTATTATTCAGGATTTTAACCGGGGCGAAGGCGACAAAATTTAAGTCATTGGTTTGGTACAATATCGTAACGGTTTTCGCTTCTTCTCTTACCGATTTGAATCTTATGATGACGGTACGAGACGGGGAACTCGGATATTGGTCGGAGCGGATTTAATCGCCGATGTTCAAAATATTACTGATGTTAATCTATCAGATTGCGCGATCGTTTCGACTGGGTTTTCACCGCCATCGCGAGACTTTCCATCCTTCCCGTCTCTTCCTGAAATTCCCTTCCCGATACCGCCGCTTCCCTCTCCTTTCTCGCCACTGCTGCCAGTTTTTGTGGAAAGTTTGCCTTCTTTTCAATTGTGATAGGACTTTACGGACGGGGGTAATCACCCGCTTTTTTTACGGAAATACGCAGGTTGCAGCCAGCAGATGCTGTTAGAAGGGACTGAAGTCCTTACTACAAAACAAGATTCGGTTGTACGATCCAACCGGTTCGGGTGACTCGACTGACATTGAGGGCGTTTGGGGCAGAAAGTGAAGTTTTACGATCGAGATGAAATTTGGCCTCTCCCCCTAAACCGGTTTCCGGCTCGGACTGCTTTCTGTAGCTTAGCCCTCCTCCCATACCACCTTGGGCGGATGTTGAGATTCCGAAAAAAGCGTTTTAAGCCTCCACAAACCGATCGCGCGTGTGAAAATTGCACGGCAATTATGTTACATTTTTTATCACAGTCTGGAATTCGATCGGGCAACGCCAGCGAGTAGGGACAAGCCACCGCTTAGTTTCCCAGGGCTTGCAGGCGATCGCACAATAGAGTTCCTTTCGTCAGCTCCAAATTTAAAAAATAGCCTCAGGCATTTGCTAGTAAAAGCAAGCTGCTCGGCGCGGGGCGACAAAAAACCTTGTGGCTGCTGCCCTGAACCTCAACCACAGCAATATTCTTTTAGGAATTCTGGCTCCATGTTTTCTAAACAAATCACCGACTCAAAAACCTACCAGTGGTTTGAGGAACGCCTGGAAATTCAGGCGCTCGCCGATGACATCACTACAAAGTACGTACCCCCGCACGTCAATATTTTTTACTGCTTGGGCGGAATTACTTTAGTTTGCTTTCTGATCCAGTTTGCCACCGGCTTCGCCATGACTTTCTATTACCGTCCCACGGTAGCAGAAGCTTTTTCTTCAGTGCAATACCTGATGACTGAAGTCAACTTCGGCTGGCTGATCCGCTCCATCCACCGCTGGTCTGCCAGCATGATGGTACTGATGATGATTTTGCACACCTTCCGGGTTTACCTGACCGGCGGCTTCAAAAAGCCCCGTGAATTAACCTGGGTGACAGGAGTAATCTTGGCAGTCATCACTGTTTCTTTCGGCGTGACCGGCTATTCGCTGCCTTGGGATCAAATCGGTTACTGGGCAGTTAAAATCGTTTCCGGCGTCCCCGAAGCTATCCCGTTTGTCGGTTCTTTGATGGTTGAACTGCTGCGCGGCGGTGTCAGCGTCGGTCAAGGCACTTTGACCCGTTACTACAGCTTGCACACTTTTGTGTTGCCTTGGCTGATTGTAGTCTTCATGCTGGCTCACTTCTTGATGATTCGCAAGCAAGGTATCTCTGGCCCGTTGTAAGTTTTGAGTTGTGGGGGCGGTATTTTTTTGGCCCCCCGCTGAATTTTGAGTTGAAAATTCATAATTCATCACTCATGATATTTATTTACGGCTAACACTTCCTGCGATCGCGCCGCTGATTCAAACTAACGAATACAGCGGAATGGCAGGCCCGGGTAAAACTAAAAGGAGAACACTGTTACTATGTCTATTCTCAAAAAACCTGATTTGAGCGATCCCGCGCTCCGCGCTAAGCTCGCTAAGGGCATGGGTCATAACTATTATGGCGAACCAGCTTGGCCTAATGACTTGCTCTACGTTTTCCCTATAGTCATCATGGGAACGTTTGCTCTGTGCGTCAGTTTGGCCGTACTAGACCCGGCTTTGGTTGGGGAACCTGCTAATCCTTTTGCTACTCCGCTGGAAATTCTGCCGGAATGGTATTTGTGGCCTGTGTTCCAACTCCTGCGCGTTTTGCCTAACAAATTGTTGGGTATTGCTTGCATGGCTGGCGTTCCCGTTGGCTTGATTTTGATTCCGTTCATCGAGAGCGTTAACAAGTTCCAAAATCCGTTCCGCCGCCCTGTTGCTACTACTGTTTTCCTCTTGGGAACTGCGTTCACTCTGTGGTTGGGTATTGGGGCTATTTTCCCGATCGACAAATCTTTCACGCTGGGTCTTTTCTAAGATTTAAGTTTGCTTGATTTTGACGCCTGCGGGTTTCCTGTAAAGTGCTTTGGTACTGGTGGGAAACTTTAGCGGGCGTCATTTGATTTTAGATTTTAGATTTTAGATTTTAGATTTGGGATTTGGGATTTATGCTCAAGGTGGGCTGCAGCAGTTGGTAATGCCAGCATCTCTGAAGGTGAAAGCGGTTGAGAAGTATGGTAAGGTGCGGGAAATTGCTGGCTTATTTGGCGGGGCAGATAAATTGAAGCAGGCAGTCGAGCAGTTGCAGAGTTTATTGTATTCGGCTTAGGAAAAGTGAAAGAAGTTGTAATAATGTCCGCAGAACAAAAACCAATTTGTGTGGTAATTGATGCAAATATATGGTTGCAAGACTCTAATCTTTTGATGCGAACGGCTATGGGTTCGGCATTGCTTTACATCCTCAAACAAAGTAAGGGAAAAATAGGTCTACCGGAAATTATAGAAGAAGAGCTTACGAGAAATATTGTTGAAAACGGACTTAAAGCCATTGAACAAATTAATAAAGGATTTAAATCTATTGAATTAATTATGGGCTTTCGCGATTCTTATGAAGTACCGAATAAAGCTCAATTAGAAGCTGCTGTTAAAGAAAGGTTGACCGATTTGGAGGACGTAATTATTAGGATTTTCTTTACGTTTGAACACGCTAAATCAGCACTAAGGAGAATTAATGAAAAAACTCAACCTAATGGAGACAAGAATCAGCAATTTAAAGATTCAGCTATTTGGGAAGCAATATTAGAACTTTCAGATTCACATACAATATATTTTATTAGTGATGATAACGCTTTCTTTAAAAATAGAAACAAGCAAACTGAAGAACTAGCGGATAACTTATTAAATGAGTGTAATAAAATGGGAGCCAAGGTATCTATTTATAACAATATTGCATCCTGCCTTAAGGCTCTTCAACAAGACGTACCATCACTTGACTATTCAAATATTATTTTAACTATTGATAACCTTATTAATAGTGGATTAAGACGAGAATTAGCTACGGAAATTGGATTTGAAATAACTACACTCGCAATTGACAAATCATCACTTTCAGCATTTTTTACAGAAATAAATGGCAAGTTAGCATTAATTTTTGAACTTTGTTACCACTGTATTGATATACAGAATAATGGCGAGGTCGAAAGGACAGAAGCTCTTTTAAGAGCCAAAGGAGATTGCTTGTATGAAATTGATACTAAAAAAATTTCTGATATAAAAATGGATCGGGAAAGGATCTACTGGGTAGAGCCAAGCGGAGAAGCGGGTAGACGAGGAGTTGTGTATGCTTCTGGTACTGCTACTATAGGAGGAAGTGAGCAAGTTAACTATACTTTCAGAGAACCCGTTGATTTTATCCGCTCTCCAGACTTAGACAGGAAGAAGCGAGTAGATAAAGTCCGCACGAAGCAAGATTTTTTTAAGCAGTATAGTACACAGCAAAGGGCAATTTTAGAAATATTTTTAGAGAAATATATTGAAACGGGGTTTTCTGTATTTCAGAATATTATCGGTTCAATTATAAAGTATCCTGAATTTGCTCAATATGGTGATGCAATTAAAATAATAACACTGTTTGGAGAACAAGAAAAGTTAGAAAAAGCACTAAATCAATTACAAAATCTTTTGTACTCAGTCTAGTAGATGTTTTCTAAGAGTTCTATTTCTAAGTTTGATTACTTTAATTTTCTCTCAAAATGCCCAAACGCACTACATCTCAAACCAATAAACGCGTCACCACTGCTCAACGCATCGGCAGCGTGATAAAGTCTGCGCGCGACATCATGCAGAAAGATAAGGGAATGAATGGGGAATTAGACCGTTTACCCCAATTCACTTGGATTCTTTTCCTCAAGCTATTAGATGATGCGGAAAATATCAGAGAAGAAGAAGCCTTTTTAGAGGGAAGAGTTGATAAGTACAAACCGCTGATTGGATTTCCGTACAGTTGGCGTGATTGGGCTGCTGATGATGAAGGGATGAGCGGCGATGACTTGCTGAAATTCATTAACAATGATGAGGTGGCCCTGCGGGACGGGACAAAAAGCCCTGGTTTATTCGCTTATTTGCGGATTCTTCAAAGTGCAACAGGGCGCGATCGCAAAAAAGAAGACACTAAATATTTGCTTTCTTTAGGCAACAATCTTACTTTCTCCCAACTGTCAATTACTCAAGAAAATAGTGCAAGTTTCTTCCGTTTGTCAGCCAACAGATAATTTTTATCCTCTCTCAATGGGGTATCCTCCACTCTAATTAATGTCGCCGATTTTGGCTAAATTTAATAGCAAGTAGTCGCACATAAACCGTAGTTATGTGCGACTCTCAGAGATAGGGCCTAATACTTGAGAAGCATAAAGTATATCTACTTACCAGGAATCGTTATAAATTCCACTCAATCTCCGGAAAAAGGCTAGACTTAGACGCAGACATATTCAGTAAAACAATCTCTATATTGCCACTGTGTGCACAAAGAAAAATGGCTATAGTTATACTTACTGATTTTGGCAATGAAGCGGGTATTCCATCCCGCTCTATTACTGCTCAATACCCTCTTGCTGCTAACTGCAAAGCGGGTTATGGCGAGGGATTCTCGGAGGAATTATGATGAACCTAAATTTAGATACTATTTTCTCATCGCTGATGAACCCGGCACTGAATGAGTTTCAGGCTTGGGCTTTGCAAAACCCGGAAGAAAGTCTCAGCAAAACGATGCTACCGCCGATCGCCCTGATTGAGGGTTTGATTGCCAACGAACCCACATATTTGCCACTAAAACGGCTGGCTTTCGGAGCCAATTTTTGCTGCGCGGGGCAAGTCGTGATGGGAGAGTTTGACACGCTGGAAAAAGCACTCACATCGCCCCAGGCGCGCGGATGGCGGCTTGGTACTTCTGTACTCGATGCCGATCGCGCCCCCAACCAAGATGTCGGCGGCAGAAACCTTTTCCTGCTGTCTTTGTCCGATCGCGAAACTGATGGTAGCAGCAATCATGCGGCATTCCGAAGCTGTATGCAGAAATATCTCTTCAACAGTGCGACAACGGATCGCCAGGGAGACGAAATCACCAGACGGTTGCTCGATCGGCTAGCCGCCGATTATGCCCAAATGCCACACGGTGCGGGGGGAGCGTTTTTTAGCGATGTCAAGCGGGGTTGGATGGGATTTTTAGTCCGATACCTGCACTACGTCATCTTTGGGATTAATCCAGACGATTCAGAGTCGATCGAACTTCTCACCGAATTGCATTACACTCGCCAAAGCCCGCTGCACTACTTCGCCGTCATCGGCAACCTGCTGCAAAGCCTGAACGTCTTTGGACACGGGGATTTGTCCACTCTAATCGAGCGTGCAGCGACTATCTATGAAAATTCCCCAGCTTTAGCCGACTTCGAGGAGAGCTCGGAAAACAACGGCATGACTAAGCGGGAATTGGCAAAGCTGATGACATCGATTATGGGGATAGCGGGACTGCAAGGCCCCCTGCACCTAGGCAACACGGCAATGGGATACCGCCGTCTCCCCGCCTATAAAGGACAGCAGACGGCCGAAATTAACCCGACTGATTTTTGGGATCAGCTCGATTTGGACGATCGCCAGTCGATCGAGCTCTTCCTCCTGGAATGCGCCCGCCTCTGGGCCCCCGTCAGCGCCACCCACCGAGTCGCCACAGAGCCATTCACCGCAACGGTAGCGGGCAAAGAGCGCACTTTCCCAGCCGGAACCAAGGTACTGATACCGCTCAGCCTGGGACTGCTAAACGAGAGTTTCTGGGGCTCTACGGTATACGAATTCAACCCTAAGCGCGAGAATCTGTGCCCTTTTCATATGGGTTTTCATTCCGTGGGCGATCGTAGCGCGGGACGGATTTGCCCCGGTAAAGACATCGCACTCAAGATGCTGGTGGATGTCGTGAGTACGGTAGGCAAAGTGCGACGAGCCTCTGAGCCGAATTTGCAGGGGTAATCAATCCAAAAGCTCGATCGGACAGCGGTTGAAACTGAGATATTGCACCATTCTCGCTTAACAGGCCCGACGGCCCACCCCACAAGACATCAAGTTTATTGTGGGGTGTCCCCCCCGCCCTTGAATAACTGATTGGCTAGGATGCAAGATGTGAGTTGAAACCGCACGCCACATAAACTATCGATCGATAGCTCGACTAAGAAATCAAGGGGGTATCTAATAGGAAACCAAAACACAACTATTTTGAGGATAAATAATACCATGTTAATCGAACAAAAGCAACTAAAAGACATCGCGAATTGGATGAAAGTAGAACATCCAGCCGAGTTACCCGAAGTCCTGCAAGGTATTTTTTTTATGGACGGGAATGTTTTACCAGACGATTGTTTGACTATGTACAGTTCAGACTGGAATGCTGACGAACGGACGTTATTGCTGCGCGTTTTTGACCCTGTTATCTGGACATTTCATTCATCAATGGCGGGACGGATGTTACTTTATTTAGTCAAATTTTCTCGGATCACTTACTTGTTCCGATTCTCGGATGCAACTTTGCAGCACGGACACATCACGCCGATAGTGTTGGGATGGTCTGTGCCACAGTGGCTTGTAGATTTTTTGATCGATCGAGATCCGAATACTCCGAATGGAGATACAGCAGATTCCATGTATATATGATACACTTTATTTAGTATATAAGCTAAAAAAATGAAACCTTATTCGATTGAGTTGCGTGAGAAAATAGTTAAAACTTATGAACAAGGTGATACCTCAATTAGAAAAGTAGCCGCCAGATTTGATGTGAGTAAAGGGTTTGTTCAAAAAATTT
>NZ_JAUBRN010000161.1:0-1057 GCF_036701875.1 Microcoleus sp. MON1_C5
AGATTGACATTCAGGACAAATCATAGCTAAATTTTCGTTGATTGTTAGCGCTCAGCATACCACAACTGTGCAACGCCTTTAGGAGAATTGTTGACAATGTGGCTAAAATTTGGTGTTGCTCTCAGTGGCGAACTGACGAGCATTGATGAAGTTGTGCGCGGAAAAACTAACCTCGCTTGTCTCTACTGCGGTGGCGGATTGACAGCGAAAAAGGGGTCAGTGAAAGAACATCACTTCGCACACAGTGAAAAAACTTGCAAGTTCGTCAGCCAGCGGATTAAAACCAAAGCTTTCCCCGCGCTGCCCCTTTACGATAATTTCACCATCCAGCTTAAGGGTGAGGAATTGGAGCAATTGAAGGTGCTGTGGAAAGAGTACGGGGCCCAAAAGCGATCGATTCCCAAAGACTTGATAAACTTTCGGTGGGAACTCAAAGGATTGCTAGAGTCGTCGGGCGATGGCTCTTATCAGTTTACCGACTTGGGTAAAATCCCCGTCGGCGCTCTTCCCCTGGCGTTGTTCAACCAAGTCCAAGAACCTTTGCTGCTGTCGGAGTTGGCTTCGTTGGAAGGTTCTGTAGAGATTGCGGAAGCTGCGGGGTTATCTTGTTTGGAAGAACGGCGGGCTGATTTGCTGATTTATCGAGCACAGCTTCGTCGGATTCTGGTGAACTCGCTTTATTTTCTTGAAGTAAAAGCGGATGGCAACATTTTCTACAAGATTGGCGTTACTACCCGATCGATCGAGGAACGAATCGCCGAGGTGCAGCGGGATGTGAAAGCGCATTACTCAGATGTGACCGTCAATTTGCTGGGACCTTGGGAACATCGGGGGAATGTGGAGCTGTACTTCAAACACCGATATCAACCCTTTAACTACCGGATTGGGAAACTGACGGAGTATTTTGTGTTTCCGAACGTCAAGGCGGTGCTGCAAGATTTGTACGGAATGGAAGCAAAAGTTTTGTCGGCTGTTGAGTCGGATGCGATCTGCAACTGGGGTAGGAAGTGAAGAAGTGCGATCGCTACACTGGTTACATCCCGGTTCTAATTCGGAA
>NZ_JAUBRN010000085.1:0-19899 GCF_036701875.1 Microcoleus sp. MON1_C5
AAATGAGTTCACTATCTTCTTACACTTTCATTCTGGAAGCTTTATTCTATGCAGCTTCATATTAAATTGGTATGAGTGCTACGCTTAGTTATAACCGGGCGCTACGTTGTCAACGGTGATTTGATGGCGTGGCGCTTAGTATCTACTAATGACCAGTAAGAAAAACTATGGGTGCTATCGACACTATCTTTTTCTACAGAGACTTTCTCTGTCAAACTCGCTATAACGATGAATGGGGTAATCTTCTGCACCACTTACTTTTACGGCTATGTAGGCAGAGCCGATGCCGATATTGCCCACACAGTCGCAAAAGAGAAAGTGGATCATGTCCTAAAACTGCGGTACGCGAAAGCCGATCGCCCAAGCTCCAGAGCCGCTATACTGCGGTAATTGGGGCAAAGACTCATTGCCAATTACCAATTGCAAATTACCCATCGTGTAAAAAAAGCCCTCTGACATTTCCGCCGGGGGCTTTTTTTTGGGGCGATCGGGCGATCGGGCTTCTAATCTTCTGTTGCTTCCAGAATCTCCCTAAGCTTCGACATAGTATTTTTAGGTAGCTTCGTGTCTTTTGGCAGAAGCGTCCTAAAGAAATTTACGACCTCGCCTGCCTTGCCCGATAAGTCGAGCGCTAGTGCTGGAGTCTGTTGAAGTTCGGAGAGTTGGGCCTCGACTTGCGTTCGTGAGGCGCGTTCTGTGTCAAGTTGCGATCGCAATTCTGCTAGCTGCTGTTCGGCGGCTGTGAGTTTCTGGTTGGTGGCGTCTAATTCCTGGCTAGCAATTGCTGGTTGTTCTTGAGTTTGTTTGAGTTCTTCTTGAGTTTCTTGAAGCTGCTGCCTGAGCGATTTTTCTGCGTTGGGATCGGACTGAACTGCTAACTCCCCCAGCAGTTCAGTCCTCAGTTCTGCTTTCGCTCGCTCGATTGCCTCTGCCTGCGATAACTTAATGTCAGCTAGCTCTGCCAGAATTGGTTCAGTTTTTCGGGCAAGCATTTCTGTAATACGCGCGTCTAACAGGCTGTCAGACAAATTAAGTCTTACATCAGAGGTCTGTTGTCTTACGTTAGAGGGTGTGGGTAAGACAACAGAGCTATCGGATAGCGCCTCGATATTTAGCCGCAAAACTTCCATCAAAATTTTAGAGCGATCGTACCCGTGCGGAGTTTTTGCGGGATAGCGTTCTCTGCCTAGGTTGTCGATTGCTTCCAGTAAATCCGTGTCACAGCGGAAGGTAACGGACTTCTTTTCTGTCATACATTTTACCAATGTCTTATAGTGTCTCAATCGTAAGACACTACTTGATTCTTGGTAACACGTATAAGCACAAAATAGTCTTCGCTTATTTTTATTCGTCTTACGGGTGTCTGACGATTTTGCCTTACTACCGATTTTGTAAGACAAAATCGGTAGTAAGATATTTAGGTAAGACACGCCCAGACGCCACATATTACAGCGAATCTAGAAAATGAATAACCTCGATACTACCCTTATAGAAATGGCGCTGCTAGCTAGCGAATTACTCATGCTAAGGGTGTATGACTTATAAGTTCACACCGTCCTACACTTGCTGGCAGCTTGTCTTACTTATGTCTGACAATTCAGTCTTACTACCTGTTGAAAGCCACCCTACACTTGCTGGCAGCTTGTGTTACTTGTGTCTGACAACTCTGTCTTACTACCTGTGAAAGCGGTCATACAATTTGTGACTGTGTAATACGAGTACGTAAGACAAAGAACCAGGCTTACCACAAAACTAATGCCCTAGCGAATCGCCGTCCAACGCATAGTATCTGATGTGCCTGCCTGGAACGCAGATCGCCTTGAGCTCGAAATTGCTGGTGAGATCGGTCTGGCGATCGGCGGCTTCCTCATTTCCCCCATAGTAGTGTACGAAAGTGGGGGATACAAAATTGTCGTCGGCTATTTCCCATATCAGGCCTCCGTTCTGGCCCGGCAACTCAATCCGGGCGTGCCGACGAAACAATTCCGGCGGATCGTCAAACAGCCAGAAAATCAAGCCACACCTTTGACCCAGCTTAAGATCCTGAAGTTCGTCGCTTTCGATGCCGTGGCCCCATCGAGGCCCTCGGATGGGGCCATTTAAAATCGAGGAATATGACATAACGTGTCTAATGTAGTATTGAAAAATGCCCAAAATGACTCTCGCAGCTTCAAATCCGCCCGCCCCACAAGTCATCGCTCCCGGCACTGCCACTGACCAACTTATTGATTTGTGGGTTCACGGCAAGTCTAAAGACACGGCGGCTCTCTATCGTCGCGTTGCAACTTTGTTGCTAACTACCATCGACAAACCCCTTCAGTGGCTGACTCTCCAAGATTTTCAAAGTTTTGCTGATACGTTGGAAGGAAAGGAGTTGTCTCCTTCCTCCCGTCGTACCTATATAAGCGTTGTGAAAAGTCTACTGTCTTTTGCCCACCGCACCGGGCTGATTCCAGTTAACGCTGCTGCTGCGGTTGTCACTCCCAAACCAAAAGACACGCTCTCGCAGAAAATCCTTTCTGAGCTTGAAGTTTTGACGATGATTGCTCTGGAACCGGGCGAGCGAAACAAGCTAATTCTCAAGACTTTCTATTACGCCGGCCTCCGGGTTTCGGAGTTGTGCGATTTGAACTGGGAGGATTTGATTCCTAATGGTGAAAGCGGCCAACTCTTGATTTATGGCAAGGGCGGTAAAACTCGCGTGGTGCTACTTCCCGCGTCTCTGTATCGGGCGATTTTGAACAGCAGAGGGGATGCCGGAAATTCTGAGCCGATCTTCAGGAGTCGGAAAGCTACCAACGGTGGTCGCTTGCACAGGATTTCTGTAACGCACCTGGTCAAGGAAGCTGCGAAACGCGCGGGAATTTCTGAGAAGACTAGCGCTCACTGGTTGCGCCATTGCCATGCAAGTCACGCGCTCAACCGGGGGGCACCTATTCACTTACTCTCTCAAACATTGGGTCATGCTTCGGTTGCCACAACTAGCAGGTATCTACACGCGAAACCAAATGATTCTAGTGGTCTGTATCTGATAACTTAGCGGGCGATCCGGATGCGATCTAAGTTGAAGACGTTGAGGAAAAGACAGCCCAAAACTGATCGATCTAAACTATCCATATTTATCATATATACTTCTAATAGTTTCATCTAAAATCCTATGTTTATTCCATTAGTTATCGCCTTGTCACCGCCTGTTAATATAGCACAAGCTGAACCTTGCAAGCTCTCGGTAATTGGCTATCAAGAAACCAACAATTGTCCACTTTTAAAGGGAATCTTTGCTTCAGAGGAATGGACAATTATGCTTTCTCATTGGGAAGCCGGAGCTTATGTTTTTAAAGGAATCAATCGAGTTAACGGTAAAAAGATTAACACTATGGGCTCTGAAGTAAGAGGAACTGTAGATCGACCACAATATCCATTCAGTGAGGAGAGATCCGAGACTTTGTACCTTGTCACATTCCAAAAGGGTGACCGAAACACGATTCGACTCGAAATTTTTGTAGATACTGTTCCCGTTTACAACCAGTTGTTGCATAAGACATCTTCAAACGACCCATTTTTTGGACGATAGAAAGAGTATTTTAACTCTGCTTTATGGAAACAGAACCCCTACTTGTCGCAGCAGGCGATTGCCTTCGGCGACCGCTAACAGAGGGTCGGCTGGTCTTTTTAGTTCAAAAAACCGAATCAAACGGAATCAAGTGTGCTTGGTTTCAATCCCTGATAGGGCTTTAGGTTTTTTTTGGAGGGTTTGCAGTAACGCAGTAAGTAATGAAGGAGTTTCACTCCCTGATAGGGTTTTAAGTTTTTGTGGCTTAACGCCATACAAATTATCTCAGCACATCTCCGGGATGAATCGGGGGTAAGGATTCAGGTCATGCAAAAAGCAGTAAAACCTATACGGTGTAACCATTTGGTCTAATAATCACCAAATATTCATTCTTATTAAGAAACCATGAAAGCTTTTGTTTTCGTACCTATTGAGAATTAAGCTGTTGATTTAGCGAATGCTTGAATTATAGAAGTCTTTCTGTGACTATGTTTCAGATACCTGAATCCTTACGATTGAGCGATGCTGGTTTTGGCTCAAAAGTTGGATTCGCAAGCAAATTGAGCAGTTTGAGGGGCTACGCGATGCAATGGAGCATATCCTGCATCTGGCGTCCTAACCGCTTTGGCGATTGCTATATATAAAGTTTTTATTCCGTTGCATAAATCATCGGCACTAACTGAGTAATAATTAAACGCTAAGCTTCTAGTCTTAATTCACCAACATCCAAAGGGATTTACTAATGAAGTCAGTCTGGTTAAAAACATTACTTTGTCGGGGAAGGCAAATAATCGGTCTGAAAAAGTTGCTCCTGACATCTTTGTTTACTCTGATACCAATTTCCTCAGCTTTAGGGCAAAACACTCGACCTTACCGGGGTTCCGTACAATGGAGCGTCCTGCTCTGCAAGTTCTCGGACAGCCCAACACCATCAAAGACGCCGGATTTTTACTATAATATGTTTATCCGGCAGGGTACTGGTGGGTTAAATGACTACTGGCGGAGCATCTCTTATAATGGATTGAACTTAGATGGTTCTGTGGTCAAAGGGTGGTATACTCAACCCTTCACACTCGCCCAGGCTCGGTCTCGGTCTCGGGCTAACAGATTTCAAGATTGCATCAACGCTGCTCGTAACTCCTCAACGAATCCGTACACTATCCCCTCTGGTCACCTGGTTGCTGTGATAACTTATCCCGACCTGGATTTGTTTGGTTTGCCTGGAAGAGGTGCCTTTCTGCCGAGTACGGTCGATTTGGGTGGAATGGGTCATGAAGTTGGGCATGGATTGGGGCTTAATCACTCTTTCTCTAACGATCCAAATTACCGGAATGCTGATTGGGCGCAGATTGGTGAATACGACGATCAATGGGATCTCATGAGTTATGCCAACGTGTTTAGCACGGCGACAAGTCAATTTGGCTTTGGTGGACCGGGTTTAAACGCACATCATGTGGATCGGATGGGGTGGTTGCCGATTCCCCGGATTCTCACCTTTGGAGCTGACGGTATTGCTTCACGGACAGTGACTTTAGCAGCGCTCAATCACCAGGAAGCCACTGGTTACCTGTTGGTTCGCGTACCTTTCGATACTAGAGACCCATTTCATTACTACACCGTCGAGTTTCGCCGCAATGACAAGTGGGATGCTGGGTTTCCCAACAACATTGTGCTGATTCATGAGGTCAAACGTGGCTCGGACGGGCAGTACTACTCTTACCTATTGCGTGGACACAGCGGTGTGCGGGCACCCATTCAAACCTTAAACGCGAATGGAGTGACCATTACTGTAAACTCCATTTTGCCACGAACAAACCAGGCAACCGTTACGATTACAAGTAACAACGTTAATGCTGCTCGCTCTGTCTATGGTCCTAACACCTGCAAACAAGGTTATGTTTGGCGCGAAGCAGATTCAAGCGATTACGTCTGTGTGATACCCGCAACCCGAACACAAGCCCGAAACGATAACGCCCAAGCGAGAGCTCGACGTAACCCCAATGGGGGACCATACGGACCCAATACTTGTATCCAGGGTTATGTATGGCGGGAGGCTTTTCCTGGAGACCTTGTTTGTGTTACTCCAAATATTCGATCACAGGCAAGATCCGACAATCAGCAAGCAGGCAATCGATTGCTGAAGCCCTAGAAAAGCTACTTCAAAAGAATACTGATTGAGTTGAATGTATCAAGGTTATGCTTGTAACACCGTTTGGCTTTCTAAAGGAAGGGTGGCTCACTCCTTGATACCCAGGTAAGTGAACGAGGAATTATTATGAAATACCTTCAAATAGCTGCTTTGTTTTTACTCATCACGCCTACCGATTTCGTTCTAGCTCATGAAAATCATCTAGCTAGCAACTCTGGTCCGCAGAATAGTGGAGGTCAAATGTCTGAGGAGGTCGTCCGCGCCAGAATAAGAGCGATGGGTTACACAGAGCCCGTCGAACTCAGGTTACAAGACAATAAAATACAAAACAACAGCTACCCGACCACGACTGTAAAATACCAAGCCACGACTGTAAGAGACGGCAGGAGAGTCACTCTAGAGATCAATCCCCTGTCCGGGCTAATCGAGGAGCGTCAAGACTCAGCACCAAACAGTCAAATCATTCCTTGGGGGACACCTTATCAGTTAGATGAGAACGTTTGCCGTGATCGCGGTACAGGCACGGTCTGTTTAACTCCAACAGGAGCTACTAACCTTAGATGGGATATTCCATCCAAGTAGTTGTTACTATTTTTCCTAGCTTTAAAATAGAAGCTGAAACGACGCCAACTCGTTGCTAAAACCAGTCTTAAACCTGTAAACAAGTTTAGAAGGGGCAATCAATCAGACGGGAAACAGCGTGGCGTTCAAATGACACCAAGCCAATTCAAACCAACAATTTAGCACCCACGCCGCAACCGATGACCGCTGCGCTAATTTTTCGGCGTCAACTTGTCCGTTCCAGACTCTTAAACTTACAACAAGCTCTAGAGCGGACAAGGCCTTAGCACCTTTTGGATGCAGGTAATATAATTGTTACCGAGGTCAAGCGATGTGAGATTGGACAGTTGCCCTAGCACATCTGGAATCGAAGTAATCTTATTGTGACTGAGGTTAAGCCGTGTCAGATGCGTACAGTTCACAATTTCGGGTGGCAATTCTTCCAAATTCAGCCACGACAAATCCAGTTCTATCAAATTTTTCTCAGCGACCCACTCAATTCGTCGCACTGCTTCCTCTCGCGTCATGTCCTTTATCTCTCCGTAGTATTTATTTTGTTGTGACAACAAAAATTAGCCTATTGGAAAAAACGGCGGGAATCAGGATACGGCATTGAGACAATACAGTATTGCCGTATCCCTAAAATTAATCGAGCAATGAATATGTTTTAAGAAGGAGCATATTCTGCCCCAGGGCTTAAAGTGCTACAGGTTTATCAGCATAATCCCATATCCTGACCCAGGGCTTAAAGTTGCCTTACACCCAGTTAGCACTACAAAGGTTTCGGGACGCTCTTAGCTCCAAATAACGCATAGCGTTGATGCAAAATTTGACTGAAATTTGATACATTCTCTTTCATCGGGAGCTAATTCCCTCTGTGCGAAGTAGTTCTCGGAACTGATCTAACTGCTCATTACTCATGAAGGCACGCTTGGGCAATATATTAAAAAGATGAGGAGATTGATAAAGCATGAAAAGTTTTTTTGTCTCTCTAAAATTGGTATACGATTGCCACTTAATATTCGATTCAACGCTGGAAGTTTTATAAATTATTCCCTCTTCATTAAACTCAAGGGTTGTAAATTCGCGTAGATTAGGCTGACTTTTCCATAAACGGGTGAGTTGATAACGTTGATTTAGTTTTGTTAAAGGAATATAAAAAATGCCTACAACGAAAAAGCAATAACCAGTCCAGTCAGCAGGATTGATGATAATAAATAGGAGCCCTATTAAAAAGAATAAAATACTGAATATCCACAACAAGAAGCTGTGCGATTTCAAATGACCTTGACCAGCTTCCAGATAATCATTTAGCGTCAGTTGGTACTCAAGTTTCATAGGTTACGTCCCACTACCGTAGATTTTGTGCCATGTACTCGGTTGTTTTCCGGCCCCGTGTAGTCTGTCGTCCATGCTTAAGAATTCAAGCTACTACTCTATATGAGTAGAGTATTTCTGGAATACTAGCAAGTATGTAGTTGTGAGTTTCTCTTCTCCAGCCCTTTTCTGGATAAGTACCCAATAACACTTACAAACCCTCTAGAGGTCAGGTTGGCTCTTTTCCTTACCCGCGAGTTGCCCAAAGGCAGCTCTCAGCTTCTGTCGGTCGTAATTCATCGTTACGATCACTCAGGTCACTTCCCCCAGCTCTCTCAAGTCGGTCTTTACCTCTGCCCTTATCCGTTCGATCGCACCAGATGCCTTAATAATTTCTGTAATACGCTCCTCTAAATTGTCTCACACAAACTGTCTTACTTTTACAGCCCTTAGTAAGACTATAGAGCCATCGAATAGCGCTTCAATATTTAGTCGCAAAATATCCATCAAGGTTTTAGAACCATTATATCCAGGCGGAGTTTTGGCATCGTAGCACTCTTTGCCTAGATAGTCGATCGTTTCTAGAATATCGGCGTCACAACGAAAAGTTATAAATTCTTTGTCTGACATAAATCTTGCTTACGTCTTACCGTATCTTACAAAAGCGGAAGACGCAAGTTGCTATTTAGTAAGATATACAAGCATAAGTCTTACGCTTGCTTGAATTAATGTTACACATTGGCTCGCAGGGTCAAAAGCATTACAGGACTTACGCAATGACGCTGTATATAGCGTCATCGCGGAAGTCCTGCATATTACTAAAAACTAAACAGAGATGCCATTGCTTCCTATTCAGATCGACTCAAGGAACTTAACTGAGCAGCTCTCTCCTTCACCAAGGGAAGGATTCACCGGTACTATCTGCAGTCCTGGCATTTTTGAGTAACAATTGAGTAAGACCTGCAATTGCTCAGCGTTTAATCCTTGCAAGCTCTCTAGTCTTTCAGCCATAACAGCCAGAAACTTCTCAAATTGTGGGCAACTGTGGCAAGAAGATAAGTTACCGGGAATCTGACAAGTACAATTCCAGTGTTCCGGAGCATAAAATGACCGTTTACATTCATAACATGAATATCGTTGCCTTCCATTAGCTACACCCTTCCTCCTAATATGAGAGCTTTGACAGTCAGGACAAATCAAAGCCAATGGAGAGGCCGAAGATAGTTGCCAACTGGATAACGCCTCTTGTCTTGCCACTTGAGCACGTAAATCTTTTAATTTTAGTTGAGATTGAGCCTCCGAAAGAAGAGCGTCCAATTCCTCTCGATTTTTATTGTGTAACCCACGTACTTTCTCTTTTAGAGCCGGCAGGAATTCTTGAAAAGAGGGGCAATCTTGGCATTTGGGCAAAGTTCCAGGCTTTTGGCAACGACAATCGAATTTCGCTATCTCCGTAAATGAAACGCCACAGTCGCGACAAATATAGCGTCGAGTTTTATTCTCGTTGTATCCTCGCCCCACCACACGGCGAGAAGCACATCGGGAACACTGTAAACCGTCAGATTGAGCCTTGGGCTGCCAATAAGGGAGAGCCTGTTGCATCGCCACCTCAGAGCGCAGTTTAGTGAGGTTAAATAGATCTTGGATGTTCATAAACTTGACCGGGGTAATTTAGTTTGATAGTTTTAAGTCAATCGATTCAACCACACCAGATCGAACCGTAATGCGCTCCACTAACAGCGGGAAAATTTTGACTTTTTCATCGTTAGAAAGCGTGTGCCAAATCGCCAAATTATTACCTGCGTGAATAATGTCGGCAGCGGTTTGATTCTCAAAATCCTTAGTTGCAAAAGGATTCAAAAGTTTTTCAATTTCTTGAAGAGTCTTGTTTTTAATCGCCTCAATATCGGGGTCAAAGGTAGAAATTTTTTCCAAGTTTTCCAACTTTTCTTGTAAAGAGCACAAGCGGGGGTTCGGCTCAGGCTCTTTTTTGGGAACCGGAGTTTCTGGCTCTAATTGAATCGTAGTTGCAGCTTCCAGAAGTTTTTTGATTAATTGTTGCTCAATCACAGATTTCCGAGTGCTTTCACTATTATTACAACCTTTCCCACTATGTCGGCATCCATAATAGTGATATTTCGTCAAGCCATCTTTAGACGTGCGTGTTTTGGAGATAGATTTGCAATAGCAGGCACCACAAAACACTAAACCACTCTGATAAGCATAATCTCCATAGACATCTGGCAAAGCGAGATTCTTATTAAAGTTCTGGGAGCTCATCCCCTGCTTAGATTCAATAATTCTTTGAAGCTCTGCTACCTCTTCTTGCGTAATTAAACGATGCTGAGGATGAGTATTTTCATGGATTTGCCATTGGCTTCGATCTGTTTCCTTAGTCTTTCCTTTGGCCCCCGTGATCTTTTTATTGTAAGCTGAGTGTCCTTGCAAAACAGGATTTAAGAGCCACTTTCTCAAGCCACTTGATGTCCAATTGAGAATGCTATCATGCCCATTTTTTTTTGTTGGAGATTTCGTGATTCCATATTTGGCGTAAATGATTCTGATCGCCCGGCTTAATCCTTTTTGCTGGATGGAAATGTCGATACAGTCTCTGGCAATCTGTTTCACAGTTAGACTGGGCAACTGTGAAACTTCTAATTCCCCGCTGCAAAGCTCTAAATAATTAGCAGGTCGTTCATTGAGAAGGCATAAAAAAGGACGTTCATCCAAAACATATTGCTCTCCTTTGACTTGATAGCCGAAAGGATAAGAACCGCAAGCTTTTCCCTCTTTTCTGCGATGATTATTTCCATGCCGCACTCGTTCCGAAATTTGATCAGTTTCTAGTTCAGCAAGGGAAGCTAAAAGATTCGCCATGAACTTCCCTTGAGAAGTATTTAAGTCGATATCTTGATCCAGAATTCTGAGGTTGACTCCAAATTCCAAGCACAACTGAGCTATTTCTGCAAACTTACCAGTAGAGCGAGCAATCCGGTCGATACGAGTCGCAATAATTTCCTTGACTTTTCCAGCTTTAATCAATTCAGTTAGCTTTTTTAACTGAGCCCGATCGTTTTTCCGACCAGATTTAACATCCGTAAAGATTTTCGTCGCTCCAGCTTCCTTGAGGCGAGCTTCCTGCTGCTCCAAAGCATGAGAGTTTTGGGCTTGCTCACGAGTCGAGACTCGCGCGTAACCGAGAATTATCAAGGGTTCCGGCATAGTTTTTCCTAAGCTTTTACAATTAGTTTACCGGACTATTTGTGCATCTCCAAGAGGTCTTGGAGATGCACAAATACCACTCATTTTTCCCCATAAAAATCCCTTTCCACCTGAGTGATGGAATGCAGTTCTTCAAATTTTCAGAAGAAATTTAGGGAGGGGGAGGGAGATAACAGCGACAGACTTCCTATTAGATAATCTGCCAGTTATCAGGGAAACTCTTGATCTCCAAGCAATGGCTTCTCTTTACCCAAAGTCTCATAAGGGTAATTTAGGTTCAACTTTTGTGCAGCTTTTTGGTTAATCTTTACTTTTCTTAACAAACCCTTTTTTGGACTGGGATGGGTTTTTCCCTTTGCCTCGCTTGCCTTTGCCACCTACATGAACAGAACCATCTGGTTCCAACACCATTAATTGTAGATTGGGATTATTACGCGCACTTCTCACAACACGTTTCTTAATTTTTATATAGTTGAAGTAAATTAGGCGACGAAATTCGTTGTCCTGTTGGGCAATATCTTCAGCCAACATTCTTAAGGCTTCTTCTGTAGCATCCCAAGTGGCTATCTTCGTCAAGTCGAACTGAGAGCTGTCAGCAAATTTCCGTTGATGAAGTGTATCAAAGTCTTTTCGGAGGCGTTTTGACATCACATCACAAGAGTATTGTTTTCCCTGTAGTTCGGGTTGCTTGCTAAAAATCCCGTTTTTGAAGAAAGTCTCTTGAAGACGCTCAAAATGGCAGCTCCACCACAGTTCTGTTGCGCTAGTAACTTTTAGGAAATCTTGCCCATACAACGGAGCTAGTTTCACAATCTCTTGGCAAAGGTTTAATAAAGCCCACGATTCCTCAGCGTGAGGCTTAAAGTCACATTCCCATGAAAAACGCAGTTCTGGAGGGTCAGATAGGGAGGAATCATGGCTCTGCTTCTCAAAATGAACAATCCATTTTTGGATAGCTTTGAATACCTCTCGATAATGATTCAGTAACTTCTGGGAATTTCCTTCCAGATTAGATGTCAAAATCTGGTTGGCTTTGAGAACAAAATCAGGTAATTCTCCGAAGGCTTTAATATAGGTGTCTCGACTGGGTTTTTCTGATTTTTGTAGTTCCAATCTCCAGATGATCGGATTGTATATCGTCGGTTGCTGCTCTGTAGAGTTCCTTTCTGTCATGGAAAATTGATAGTAAGTATTAACTAACTTACCTAAATTATAGAAAATTTGGGCGTTGCTTAACCTGGGGCTGAAAAAAATAATTTGAAAATCCAGAAGTTTTTTGCCTACTGGTTTATATGACTCGCATATTTAGCTTTTCATAGCCTAACTCAGCAACGTCTCTTTTTAAAACACAAGTTGGTCAACTCTTTGCTCTGTCTGGGTTTTCGGTGGGGTTGTCACTCCCCCAGTATTTACTGCCTATAAAGCTAGTTTGGGCTTAAAAATTGTTTAAGTCCCAGTAATAGATGGTAAATATGTTTTACAACCAGGCGATATTATCTGGATGCCAGAGATCGGTTTAGGTAAACGCTATATATGGGAATGTAAAAATTAGATGCGTTTATCCTGGTATAAACACATAGGCGATCGCAGGAGAAAAAAAATTTAAGTATTTTAGAGAAAGGCTTTGAGGGTTTCGTCAAAGGTCAGTTGGATAGAATCTTTAGTATAAATATTGCTTTTTATTTCAGTAAAACTACGTTTGTATATAGCTTTAAAATTATGCTATTTTTTTTACAGTTATTAATCAAAGTATAAAGTATTATGAAAACTAGGGTTCTCGTCATTGGTGGAGGCGTGAGTGGATTAACGACTGCCCTATGCTTACTGCAAGATGGCTTTGAAGTAACAGTAGTTTCTGAAAACTTTGCACCAAACAATACCTCGGTTGTTGCTGGAGCTTTGTGGGAGTGGCCACCTGCTGTCTGTGGTTCTCACCGTCACCCAGTTTCCCTAGAACGCTCTAAAAGTTGGTGCATGACTTCGTACAATAAATTCTTGATTCTGGCCGATAATAAGGAGACAGGGGTTTATAGTCGGGATGTCGTGTTCTATTACAAAAAGCCCATAGAGCAGACACCGGAATTGCAAAAGATGAATGAATTGCAGATGAAGGTGCTGCGATTTAGGCGGGATGGAGCATTAATTGACTCGCATGGCATCAACCGTAATGTAGGAGTTGTCGATGCCTACACCTATCTAGCACCCCAAGTAGATACTGACATTTATATGCAGTGGTTGTACAGCCAGGTTAAAGAGTTTGGCTGTAAGATTGTTCAAGCCAAAATCTCTGGCAATTTGCCTGAGCTTCAAGAGAAGCTCAAAAATCAATTTAGTGTAGATATCATTGTTAATTGTTCTGGACTTGGCTCAACTGAGCTAGCTAACGACGATATGTATCCTTTGCGTGGGGCACTGATTCGTGTTAAAAATGATGGCGTGTCGATGCCTCGCGTTACAACGGCTCACTGCATGACTTTTGACAATACTGTTGGTGGGCAAAATATGATTTTTATTCTGCCTCGCGGTGAGAATACCCTACTGGTGGGTGGTTTAGTTGAGCCACACCAATGGGAATTGGACATCAACCTAGAGAATTATGAACCAATCCAAGATATGTGGAATCGGTGCGTAAACTTCATGCCAATCCTCAAAGATGCCACTATTGATTCCACAGAACCAGTTCGGGTTGGACTGCGCCCTGCGCGAAAAGACAACATCCGATTGGAGCAAGAACCAGGAACAGACATTATTCATAACTATGGACATGGTGGTTCTGGAGTAACTTTGTCCTGGGGTTGCGCTAAAGAAGTTGTACAGATTGCCAACTCAGGCTTCACCCGCAGCAACCTGACAAAGGTAATGCCTAAACTTGAAGTTTCCTGCTAGGCTGTTGATGAGTTTGGCAATGATTTTTGGTGCAGCATCTGCTTCCACCTGTGAAAGCTGGACTTTAGCGATCTGAGTAATATTTACCTTTCTTTACGTACCTGATATTCTCAAACAGCCTGGATCGCGATTTTGGAAAAATCAGCGCTCAAGCCCTTACCCGGCAATTGTCAATGTACCCATAATATTGCCGGGATTGGAAGCATAAGCTTGCCATGACAGTAGCTGAAATACTCATTTTTTCGTCAAGTCAACATCCTGTACCAGTGAGACATGGAAGTATAAGCTTACCTCCCTCATAAAGGAGAACCAGAAGGCGGCCGTTATCCAGCGTTTGGATCGCAAACCCTCTATGCCTTTCGTGGCTTCCTCTAGAGATTCTTCAGCCGTTAATGAGCTAAGTTTTTTGCACCTATCATCAAGAAATCGAGAAACAAAGACACTTACTGCCAGGGCGATTGCACCCTTAGCGTGGTAGGAAAAAATTGAGAGCATATATTTGCCAGAGTCGCTGGGAAGCATAAACCTGCCGTTTCGGCAATCTTATGCTTCCAATGACAGCAATGGTTTTAAGTCCTGCTTTGCGGTTCGTGTCAGCTTCGCTAGTTTTGGGCCATATAGGCTAGCCAACCCCCACAAACCGCCTCAAAAGGTAAGTGGGGCTTTTTCTACTCTGTCAGAACTAAGCCAAAAGGCTCTAACGTCGCTGCTGCATCAGCTCACCTATCCGCTCCCTCACCAAAGCATCCTCCCCTTCGAGCCAAGCGGTGATTGTGGCAGCGTCGTAGCGAGTCCCCGGTGCCTTCCATCCGTACATCTGTGTAAGCAGGTTTTGGAGGTGTTCGGGGTAGTATTGGCGCCACCAAATCAGGGCAATATCTCGTATCTTTTTGGCATCCTCTGGCGCAATTTGTGCGGGTTCCGGTTCCGCTAATTCCCCTGCTGGTGCGGGTTCGGGCGCTAGTTGCTCAGCTTCCGGTTCGGGGGCATTCTCGCCCAGTGCGCTCGGCTTCGGCGACCGCTCAGAGATTGTCGGTCGCTCTGAATTTTTGGCTAAAGAGGTGAACTCGATCCGCTCTTCTTCGGTCAGCGCCGCCCAAATCTTCTCTCGGTTGGCAGATCCTTTACCACAAACTTCTTTGAGCGCTGGCAGAATGTCGGCGGCCGCTTGCCATGCCGATTCGGGGTCAGGCTCTGCCAGCGCCAATCGAATCATTTGCAGCAAGTCGAGTTCGTCTTCGTTGAATTCTGAGTGCTGACCTGGATGTAGACCCGAATGTAAACCTTGTGACGGCTGAATATCTTGCTGTGTATGGCTTGTGCTGACGTTGGCGATATCAGCTTCTAACTTTTCTATAACTGGGAAATCACTCGGCGAGGTTGATTCAAATTCCATTTTTTGCGTTAACTCTTCAGATTTTGTATTTTTTTCTGAAATTGTTTGGAGCAAGTTGTCAACGTCAGCACAAGCCATACTAGGTATAGAGTTGAGGTTGACATCAAGGTTGTCATCCTGACAACGATCGTCGTCATTCAATGTCTGGTCTAGTGGCAAAATTGCGCTATCTTGCGGCGTTCGCAACCGCACCCCAGCAATGTACCGGGCGTCCCCTTTTCTAATTTTCGCCACGTCACGCCAGCCTAAAACGCTCTGGCAAAGTTCGATCAGGTTGGCGCTAAACTTGTTCTTGCTGAGGGGAATGCTGTTACCTGATCGGCAAATATAGTTGTAGCTACCGAACGCAGTTGATCTGGCCGCGTCGTAATTGCCATCCTTCCACTCGTCTTTGTCGCTACCGATCGCTACCTCCGCACCGGCCTCGTGGATCAAGTTATCGTTAATCCAACTTGCTAATGGGTCAGCTTGAATCCTGTCCTCCCAGAAAGTATGGTTTAGTCCAGTCGTTTCCTCACCTAATACCCGCTCGATATCCGTGACGGGAATTGATAGCAGATGCCGCGTAAAAGCCGACAGTTCCGGCTCAAGTTGACGCTGTAAGTGAATGTTGCGCTTAGCGGGGTGATGCCGGAATTCTTGCTGGATGATGCGTCGCTTCAGCCAAGAGATGCCCGTCGCGGGGAAGCACGGCTGATTAGCCGTGACCAAAGCCAGCCCGTTAAACGTAAAGTTGATGGCTGATTTGTACAATTGGCGGCCGCTGATTTTTCCGCCACCAGTGAGTGATCGAAAGTTCGACAAGTTGCCCATGTAGCGCTCTTGGTCATCAAACAGCGCCAGCCGTTTGGTTTGAAGCTCGGCGATGCGATCGGGCTTGTTCAAGTCTTCAAGATTGCCGATCCAAGTGTTGCGCTCACCCAGGACCATTGTCAGCAGGTGGGAAAAGACACCTTTACCGGTACCGCCTGGGCCTGTCAGCATTAAAAACTTTTGCACGCTGCTCATCCCCCGCAGAGCTGCCGCCGCAAATGCCAGCAATATTTTCTTTTTCCAGGCGTTACCTTCGGTGGCTTCGTCTAGCCATTGTGAAATCGCCCCCCAGTCATCAGTACGAACAGCGCTACCACGGTAGGGGCGTTCAAGCGACCAGGTTAGACGATCGCCTGGGACGTGTTCCCGAAAAATCTTAGTTTCAATTTGAAGTACCCCATCATTAAACGGCAGTAGTTCATTCGATGGGCGCTCCTTCCATTCCAAACAAAATAGAATCCGTTTTAGAGTTCCCAGAATATTGGAAACATAATTGTTATTGGGGTAAATACTGCGCTTGCGGCACATTATTTCGATCGCGTTGAGCACGTAGGTATCGCCAACGGCTGTCCACACTCCCTTGAGGTTAAGTCCATACGCCATCCAAGATTGGTGCTGCTCAGAATACAATAGCTGCTCCCGTAACTCTTCAGCGAACCAGCCACCGATAATTTGAGGTAAAGGCGGTTTGTCCGGTTCATCGTTACCAGCGGCTAAATTTTCCTGATGTTCTTTATCCTGCTTGGCTCGTAAATGCAACTCATCCTCAATGCGCCGGATAAATTCTTCAGAGGACATCGCCGCCAAAATTTCCTTGATGTCGCCTTTCTCCGGAATCTCAGGGAAGATAACTTTGGGATTAATCAGGACACACGGGAATTGCTCGCGATCACACACATCCTTAATGTGGTTAGCTTTTTTTAGCCCGGTTTCGTCATTATCGTAGATATAGAGTAACGCGGGGCAGTTGAGGTTCTGGAATTCTTTAACCATTGCCTTTACCTGAGCGTCACTCCAATTTGACCCTTGTAGGGTAGTAGAAAGGATGCCGTGCGATCGGGCAATCTCGACATTTGACTCGCCTTCAAGCATTAGTGGTACGACTGGCTGACTGGCAGGTACATTTTCAAGAATCCTTAATACTTCGTCGATCCGGTAAGCATTCCAGATTTGTTTGCCTTTTTTCCAAATGAGCAAGCCATCATCAACGTGACTCTGGAGAAAAGTTTTTCGGTATCCCTTCGGGCTGGTTGTGTCTGTCCATTCCGCCCGGTACACAGTCTTGTCGTCGCCGTAAGAGTAGGTTATCTCGTAAGCATCCTCTTGTTTAGCTGTTGGGGTAAATTCAAGAACTTTGCGCCGAACAACGTTCCAAAGCGCGCCTGATATTGGCTTGCGCTCCGGTGCTGTCGTGTTTTTTATCTTGGCTAACTTAATACCGATCTGAACAGGCGGAACAGGTAATGCTTTGGCTTTACTAACCTTCTTTGTAGGACGGCGGCCACTGACTTGTGCCTCAAAATTGTCCTCAGTTTCTAGTTTGTAAATCCCCTGGCCGTCTACTGTGGTCTTTATGCGCTTCCATCCCGTCGGTGCGGTATCTGTGCGTGGACACATCACCACTTTATTATCTGGGGAGGTTTTGCACCAATCTGGTTTGCCACAGAGGGGGCAGAGGTTGGTTTTGCTGACTTTGACGAATTCGGAGGATGTTTCTGTGGTATACATTACGCCGCACCCCCGATCGTTTCAAAACCGACAGCGAAGAAATCTCGGTTAAGTGTCGTAGTTAGGGGAAATATTGCTATGATTGAGTCATAGTCAGGTTCTGGGAAATTTTTAACGCTAGATAGAACAGCGTCGTATTTCTCGGTTAGTCCGCTCGTATCGCTGTGACTAGCGGTGGCGCTAGTAAAGACAGCAGTAGTGGGGATTGCGTATTTCGCAAAGTAAGACACAATAGGATTAGGGTGTGAATGCAAAAGCCAACCCTTTTTATGGCTTAGGCCCTGTTTTTGTTGGTTTATCTTGCCGGATGTGCAACAAAAACAGGGAGTTTATATTTAAAAACAACAAAAGCGCTGGAAAGCTTACTAAACTGCCAGCGCTTCTTCACTTGGCGTGTTAAGTGGCTCGTTCGGTGCGTGAAAATGCTTAAGATAGCTTGCTACAGCTTCGCGCACGAATTTAGAGCGGTTGACTCGGTTTTTGTAGCAAGCATCATCTAGTTCAGATAGCAACTCGCTGTTAATAGTGCAAGTCATTCTGATTGGCGGGAGACTAGACATAAGAACTCCAAAAGAAGGTTGTTCCCTTTGATCTTACAATAGGAAATTCCAATTGCGATTAATTTTTCTGTAAATTTTCTCAACTATTGAAAAAGAGAACATCCGGCGCTGTTCTGCTTTGGCAAATCCTTCCACGAGGTAGGGAGTCGCCAAAAGTCGCTAGGATTAGTTGAATTAGCCCAGAAATTGGACTAAGTTGGGTATACGGTATGAAGTAACTTTTTCACTAGCAAAACTTCGAGAAAGCGCAGAAATACCTACTATCAAAGGATCACTCACAAAATCAAAGATTACGATTTCATGCAAAAAAATTGCGAGCATAAAATCTTCTTAATTTTGAATTACTGCGATTATACTGCAATCCTTACGGACAGCCCTCTCGTAGCTTTACAAGTTGGAGCGTGAGATATTTCAAATAGATATTCGATATCTATTTGAAATATGATATCTCGTGATAACGGAATTTATGCCCTAGTACAATTCTTACGGACAGCGGTCGTCACGTTACAACTTGGATCGATTGTGAGATATTCAAATAAGGATTCAATCCGTATTTGAAATATGATATCTCGTGATAACGGAATTTATGCCCTAGCACAATCCTTACGGACAGCGGCCGTCACGTTACAACTTGGAGCGATCGTGAGATCTTCCAAATAAGGATTCAATCCGTATTTGAAATATGATATCTCGTTATAATAGAATTTATGCCCTAGCACAATCCTTACGGATAGCGGTCGTCACGTTACAACTGGGAGCGATCATGAGATATTTCAAAAGATATTTCATCAAATAAGGATTCAATCCGTATTTGAAATATGATATCTCGTGATAACGGAATTTATACCCTAGCAAAATCTTTACGGACAGCGGTCGTTACGTTACAACTGGGAGCGATTGTGAGATCTTCCAAATAAGGATTCAATCCGTATTTGAAATATGATATCTCGTGATAACGGAATTTATGCCCTAGCACAATCCTTACGGACAGCGGTCGTCACGTTACAACTTGGAGCGATCGTGAGATCTTCCAAATAAGGATTCAATCCGTATTTGAAATATGATATCTCGTGATAACAGAATTTATGCTCTAGCACAATCCTTACGGATAAGTTGGTATACGATAGGTACTAACTTTTGCTGGTAAAAATGTTTATTCAAAGGCTGAAGTATAGATGGTTAAAACATTAGTTTCTCACGAGGAATTTTATATTTCATCTTAAAAGATAGATAAAACAGACAGGGTAGGAGAGGAAACAAATTAAGAAACCGATCATTTTTCAGCATCCCACAATCTCGATTCGATCATACTAACCCAACTTTTTTACCCTTTTTGTGTTGTTGTGGCAGGTGCCTCGGCAAGAGACTTTGGCGAAGGTGTCTTGTTCGGAGTTTGATAGTTACTATGCCCACCAGGAATAGGGTGTGGGGGTTTGGGTTGCTGGGGCCGAATTCTTGTTTTCGTCCCATCCCCCTTTGCCGACTTCGCCAGAAATCTGGTCAGCGCTGGCAACCTCCGCAGCAGCTTCAACAATTGAACGATGATCAGATTTCTGCGTTCGCCTCCGTGATAAATTCAACAACTGGCTGATGAACAAATATCGCCTCTTGCTTTCAACCTCACAAGGTAGCTACAACTGATACCAATTTTACATGAAGTTGCATAGAATAAAGATAATGTTGAGAGGTGATGAGTTATGGCACGTCAACTGAT
>NZ_JAUBRN010000162.1:0-1024 GCF_036701875.1 Microcoleus sp. MON1_C5
GAATTAAAGGGGGTAGAAGGTTTAGATTGGATTACAGCATTAAGAGCGCCACAAATCCGAGAGTTGGTGGAACAAGATGCGATACAACTATCACTGTTTGACCAAAGAGACTTAGCTGCTATTCAATCCCCAGATTATCCAGGAGAGCGACTAATTGCCTGTCGCAATCCTTTTTTAGCCGAAGAACGAGCCACCACAAGAGAAGCGTTGCTACAAGCAACAGAGAAAGAGTTAGACAAAATTGTTACTGCAACCACTCGTGACAAACGTCGGTTAACCGGAGGCGAAAAAATTGGGGTGAGAGTAGGAAAAATTATCAATCGCTACCAGGTAGCCAAGCATTTTAATCTCGCAATCACTGACAACAGTTTCAGCTACAAACGCAACAGCGAGAAAATTGCAGCCGAAGCAAATTTAGATGGAATGTATGTGATTCGTACTTCGGTTTCAGAGTCGATATTAAATGACCCCTCAACCGTAAAAGCCTATAAAAGTCTGTCTCAAGTAGAGCAAGCATTTCGCTGTTATAAAACTATCGATTTGAAGGTGCGCCCGATTTATCATCGTTTGGCGCATCGGGTCAGATCGCACGTATTTTTATGCCTGTTGGCTTATTACGTGGAATGGCAGATGCGCCAGAAATTAGCGCCGTTGTTGTTTGAGGAGGAAGAATGGTTAGAGCCTGTGGAACCCAATTCAGTGGTTGTCCCGAATAAATCTAAGACTCCGGCAAAACGCAAAGCTTCAACTCAACGTAATTCCGACAATTTTCCGGTTCAAAGTTTTCGGACGTTACTGACTAATTTGGCGACAATTACTAAAAACCGGGTGCAACCTAAATTGGGGGGTGTTTCAGTTAGCTTTGATAAGCTGACGATACCGAGTCCTTTACAGCAAAAAGCTTTCGATTTACTCGGGGTTTCCCTGACTTTGTAGTCATGTATGGGGTGAGGGTTCTCACCCAGTTCGACCGCTGCCAGGGGGTTTGAAAACTCTCGCGATCAAGCGTGAGGGGTAAGTTCCG
>NZ_JAUBRN010000086.1:0-19871 GCF_036701875.1 Microcoleus sp. MON1_C5
CCGGGTCTTTTGCTTGACGGTAACGCTGTTCTAGTTCTCCTAACGATAGATGTGGTTCAATGCTAATACGTTTTGGCCTTGGTCAGATAGATGCTTTTTACAAAGGGTATACTTAGCTATTTTACTATGGTTGTACTACCGGACATGATATCATACCAAATCCGGGTTACTTACCCCCTTTATGATGGCGAAAAAAAACTTCACTCGCTTGTGTGATTTTAAAAACCCCAACTAGGGAGAATTTTTTGAAGAAAGCTGTCGCCAATTTCCAGAAATTAGCTGGTTTAACAATTAGTAAACAAGTGAATATATTGGCGCTCCCCAGCCTCGCGCTCCTTGATAGTCCTGTTAGATAAATTCACCGCCCAACCAGCGGTTATCCTTCACAAGGCAAGCAGTTTTGTGGCCACCAATAATAATTGGTCAGATTTTTGATGGGTTCTGTCATAGTTGCTGATAAAATTTGACAACGTTCTTCGAGAACTGCTTCCAAGTCTTGTATTTGGTCAAAACTTTTATTGAGTAATGGTTCATCAGCCATAGACCAAAGCCTTTCGGCCCGCTGTTGTTCGGGAGAGTAAGGTGGTAAATACTCTACATAAATTCCTGAGGGTAGAATCACTTTGTCACTCATATGCCAGCCAGCTCGCTCCATGACTAACAGGATTTTTTTCGAGGTGCCAGCTCCTGTTTGTAAGGCAAACTGTTCTAATACTAAATTCAACCATTCTATATTAACTCTCGGCTTGGGATAAACCATTCGGTTTGATCGGTGGGAGGATTGACAAATCCGTAAACATACACCCATTCGTAGCGATGACAAACAACTGCCGATGGTCTTTCTCCAATGGGGGCCCATACTTTACGGATAATTGGTTTGAGTCCTACTCTATGTTCGTCGAATGACCAGACCTCTATTTGATGTGAAGGAAACTCTTTTTGTAGCTCCCTCACTCGATTTGACAGTTTTTTTTAAATAGTTCCTGCTCAATTAGCTCTCCATTTTTATGCCGAGGGCGAGGTCTTTGAGGTGAGTAACCGCACTTTTTTAGCTATTCCCGACCCCTTTGTTTACCGACTTTTTGTCTCCCGGTTTTTTGGGCAATCCATAATGCAACTTTGGGCCCGCTCACCTCTACCTCGATCGGGCGATTCTCCTTTCAAACTTAAATGCAGTTCTTCTAATTGAAGAGTGTTGAGTAAGGCATGGCTGGGGCGCTTTTTTGGGGGCAGTTTTTTCCGCAGGATCGCTATCTCTCCTTGTTGGTTATAGCCCTTAACTATTTCTTTAGCATAGTCATAATTAATGCCGATTACTTTGGCTGCCTCTTTAATAGTCCAGCCGAGCGAAATTAACCACAGTAATTGCCAACGACGACCTTCTACTGGGTGAGTTGCCTCTCGATAACGATTTTTAAGTTCAAAAGAACTCAAGTAGGGTTCTAGAGGTGCCACTATGCGTCATCTTTTTGTTTGAACCATGAACTGATATTGATGCTCGTAGCTGATGAACGCCGCCGGCTGTTGTGTCGATCGTCCGCTGTTGTGTCGATCGCCCGTTGTTGTGTCGATCGCCCGCTGTTGTATCGATCGTCCGCTGTTGTATCGATCGCAGCGTCCACCAGTTCGGTTCATCAACACCGGGCGAAGAGGGTTAACCAGACCCTGATTCCATCAGCCATTACATAACTGGTGAGCGTGCTGGTGGTAGCTGGGTTCTGTTCGCCATCATAAACGGGGTAAGTAACCCGGATTTGGTATCAGAACATCTTCGGAATTACCAAGTTATCTATTTTCATACCGTGATTCAGCAACGCCCATTCGTCAACTTGTTTAACTCTTTTTGCACCGCTGCTCTTAACTCCTCTATGTGTTCAAATCTCAACCATTTTAATTGTTCTTTTACATACCCCCACAGTCTTTCTATTGGATTTACGGCGTTGCACAATAGCAGTATGCTATCGATAGCACGCCCGCAAGGAACAAACATATTTCAGCTAGTAATAGGCACACTTTTATGCTTTAAGTAATAAATGACTAATCGAATTGATATGGCCAACATCAAGAGAGACTTAGAGTCACAAAAACTTTTTTCTACGTGATAAATAATGCCTAATTCTTGTATTTTCTCCTTCAACGCGGATCCTATAAGTTTTACTAACAATGTGGTCAGTCTCGTCAATAAACTGGGGATAAACAACGTAACCATCCGTAGCATAAAAAAAACATTTCCACCCTTTAATAATTTTCCATAAGGGCTTAAATGTTTCTGCCGATCTGTCACCTAGAGTCCAGGCTAAAATTCCCGCAGACCCTTTATTCACGGCAGTCCACAGCCAAATTTTGTTTTTTTTATGGGCCCACAAATGTTTGCAATTCATCTATTTGTGCCACTTCGGGAATCTCGTCATAATCTGGCTGTTGGGACAAACTTAACCCAGCCAATTTAACCCAATTAATAACAGTGTTATGACTAACACCAGTTAGTCTTTCTATCCGACGAAAACCATTCCCTTCAAGGTAAAGATGCAGGCAATATTTTTTGACAGAATCCGGATAGCGTAGGGGCGAGTAGCTATCAAGAAACTGGCGGATCCAGTTTTTACAAAGATAATTTTGTTTTCCTCTTTTATGGCCATTTTTCTTAAAATTACTAGATTGACATTCAGGAGAAATCATAGCTGAATTTTCTTTGAATGTTAGCGCTCAGCATACCACAACTGTGCAACGCCGGATTTACTTCCGGACTGTAGGCTGGCTGAAATAGCAAAATAACATTCTCGGGTAGGCTCAGATTTAAGGAGTTATGAAACCCTCCATTATCTACTTGTATGATATGTAAATCTAGAAAATACTTACTGGCAAATAGCTCCAAGAATTTCTCGAAGCACGTTGTATCCAGCCAGATGCGTAAACTAGAAAAAAAAACCCTCTCCTGTTAGTGGCTCCACTGCCCCGTACAGCCACAAATAAGTAAACTCCCATTGCACTTTTCCTTGCGGTTTGATTCCGATCCCCGTTAACTTTCTTCTCCTAATTGTATGCAATCCCATCCGACTTTCATCTTCACTCCAGTATCGCACTTTTTTCCACTGTTTTAAAAAGCTCTCGCTCTGATTCAGGCTACCTTTGATTAAGGATGACAGTTTTTTTAAAATTCTTCCGGTGCTCCTGGTTTTTGCTTTTTTTTCAGTCACCGGGCGCGGCACTTTTAATTTGCTTTTGATCCGATATCTTGCCCACTGATGTACTGTCCGATATGCCACTTTTACTTCACAGCAGCTTGTCAACCATTGATGTACTTCTTTGTAGCTCCTGAATCATTCTGGTTGGAGCAATTCCTTTGATAATCTCTCTACAGTTTCAGGGTTCATCATTCTTGGTCTTCCCGAACGAGGTTTCTGCAATAACAATTCTTCTCTTCCCCCTTTTCGATAACTAGACAACCATCTTTGTACCGTGGTACGATGTTTCCCTAACCGTACAGCAGCAGACAATACGGTTTCTACCGTTTGGGTTTTGAGCCAATACAGAACTTGTAATTTTTCGTAGCGGTGAGCGTCTTTCTCTCTCCCCAGAAGAGCTTTCAGTTCTTCTTTTGTTTCCCGACTCTCAATTTTGACGACTCCTGACATTTTTCCTACTTCTGTTTGGGTACTAACTCTTACAAAAATGATATTTACTAACTGTAGCACTACTTTAGAAAATTGATATTAGAGATGCCGATTTGCAAGGAGCGATTATGATTGGCGCAAAACTGGTAGCGGGTGACTTCAGCGGACTGAAGCATGATCCGGCTTATCTCGATCGAGCGGATTTGACCGATACGGGTATTACGGATTTTCCCGATACACGGCTTTGCAACGCCACGATGACAACTGGTGCAATTTCTAAGCAGGGTTCCTTTTGGCCTTCCTACGATTTGAAGAAAGCAACACAAGCTCAGGATTGGCCTTGGATGGATTCGGCAACCAGTGATCTATTTAAAGAGGCGGTGATTCTAGGGGATGCCTTGGCACTTGAGCAGACTGTAGACGAGATTACACCCGCACACATCCGCTCAATGCCCTGTAAACATCTCAAAACTCTAGATCCACTTTGGCGACAAGCAAGTGACGATCGCTTTGGGTTCGGTATCCAGCGACAAATTTGGGAAAGTTCTCAAGTGAATCGAGATTACACCAAGTTCGGAGAAGCTGTGGGATGGAAGAAAAACGGAACCTGGCTCAAATTTAATTATTTAACCACTAAACAGTCAGCTTCCAATAGCAGTGTTCTTCCAATCGGTCATTTTCCCTGGCACTCTTGGCAAGTCCTGGAACCTATAGCAACCGCCAAGGCGGTTAGGGTGTAAACTGGAAGTAGTCTCTGATGCTGCCCCGATCGCACGACCCATGCCAAAACCCTACAGTTACGACCTACGACAGTTACGACCTACGTCAGAAAGTCATTCAAGCTATCAAACTAGATGGCTTAAAGATTAGTGAAGCGAGTATACTGTTTAATATCAGTTGCAACACAATCGGCTTATGGTTGAAGCGACAAACCGAAACAGGAGACTTTTTAGCATTACCTAATAAGCCAAACGGTAACGGTCATAAAATTAGTGATTGGGAGAAATTTCGTGAGGCAAGCCAAGACTCATGGGGATAAAACTCAAGTTGAAATGGCCTCACTTTGGGATGGAGAAATTAGCTCACGCACAATCTCGCGGGCTTTGAGAAAAATTGGTTTTACTCGAAAAAAAAGACCTACGGCTACCGTCCGCGGGATGAAGTCAAGCGGCAGGCTTTTGTAACCGAATTGTCCACCATTCCCTCGGCTCAGATTGTCTATGTTGATGAATCTGGCATGGATAATAGAGACCAGTATGATTATGGTTGGAACGAACAGGGGCAACGGTTTCATGCACTGAAATCTGGGCGACGTGAGGGTAGGGTAAATATGATTGCTGCTCTATGTAACCAAAAATTGCTCGCCCCTTTTACCGTCGTTGGAGCGTGTAATCGAACAGTTTTTGAAATTTGGCCTTAAACAGGTTTACTGCCAACACTTGTGACAGGACAGGTGGTGGTGATGGACAATGCCACGTTTCATAAAGGTGGTCGAATTGAGGAATTGATTCAAAGTGTAGGGTGTAGATTGTTGTATTTACCGCCGTACTCCCCTGATTTGAACAGGATTGAACAATGCTGGTCTTGGCTCAAAAGTCGCATCCGCAAACAATTAAAGCGGTTTGACTGTTTACGTGATGCGATCGAAGATGTCCTACGCCTTGCATCCTAACCGCCTTGGCGGTTGCTATAATTATGAAACCTTTTTATACAAAATCAGTGTCTAAAGAATATAATTCTTCTCTAGTGGCACTTATTTCAGTTTACTGCCTACTCAAGTTGCTCTGCTGGTTTATGGCGATCACACCACGTCTCGGCCGTGCGGATAGGTTCGCCACAAGCGGGGCAATGGTTCGGGAGTTCGGTGGAGTCTGGAAGCTCTCCAGTGCCGCCGCAAACGGGGCATTCGACATCATATTGCTGGTGGACACCCGGAACAGCGCGGACGTGAATGATTTTGAGCCCCTTGCACCGTGGACATTCCATGTCAATCTCCTTGACTTTGATAGCTTTAATAAATTGAATCGAAGCAAAAACATTACACCGACAGGAGCTATGTACTGCTGTTCTTGCTAAATGGGAGCGCTTGCCCAAATTCAAGGGCAATAAATTTTGCTCGCTTTCATGAACATTATGTGCGATCGTTCCTGACTCGGGAGAAATAGCTAAGATGCCCGCTTGCAAGTCGCTTCGCTCCCACGCCAAGGATATTTTATACATTTGGATTCTGCTTGGGAGCATTAGGCGCAACCAAATACCACTCATCTTCTAGTTGCATTCATCAAGTCCTTGATTAACAGATTCTATTCGACGCTCTCATCTCCTTTAACCGATAGTAGCTGGGGATTGGACTGGATAAACTCATTCAACGGATTTAGCATAGGTCGGATCTGACGCCTGATTTATCAGCCATCTAACTTCTCACCTAGCTAGGAATTGCTATAGTCAATTCTATAGTCAACAGAACACTTTAGTGAACTCATCCAATAGGAACTATATTTCGTATCTAACTAAAGCTATAATTAAGTTTATACCTTTAGGTAGATTTTACTCGATTGGTCTGGAGCATAGATTTAAGGCAGTGTTTGTAGACTACCAGCACAAAACAAGCCACAAAAGCTGTAAATTGCTAAGATTTCAAACGGCTACAACTTCCAAACTCTTGGAAAGATAGCTTGGTGATCCTAAGAGCTACCTCTCATCCAGCTAAAATAATTCCTGAGTCCTTACTTACCAGCCGTCGCCGAGTTGCGTTCTTTTTTGATAGCTTATCTACCCCGTCTTAAACTAAAATTAAGGCTCAATTATAAACGTTATTTGTTCTCTACAAAAAACTTATCAAGTCTTTGTACAATGGCTGCCTTTATTGTGGTCTTTGATGGCAAAACCTCCGCCGCAACAATCGATTATTCACCGCCATTTAAAGAAGCCAGCTTTTACAGTACAACGATATCTGCTAATAACGATTTAGCAGACATTTATTATCCTAGACCATCCGATGTTAATTCGGGTAGTTACTCTTTCCCCATTGTACTTTTATTGCAAGGTGCGCTTGTAGATAAATCCTTTTATTCAGATTACGCTAGCCTCGTGGCGCGGTACGGCTTTGTGGTAGTCGTTCCGAACCATTTCCGCCCTTTGCCCATCAATCCCAACTCACCGCCTAGCTTGCTGTCAGAAACTTCGCAAATTGGGGCGGTTTTGTCTCAAATGGCGATCGAAAATACAAAGACCACATCTCCGATTGCGTCTGTTGTCGATACACAGCGGCTTGGTTTATTGGGTCATTCTTTCGGTGGTGCAGTGGGGCTATCAGTGATTGGTAACAAATGCCTCCCAGGATCATATTTGTGTCAAGAGCCATTTACGCGCCCGAAAGAACTATTAGCAGGTGCATTTTTTGGAGCCAACTTACGCAATCCGATTTCAAATCAATTTGTCCCTATCGCTAATGATGGCATTGCAGTGGCATTGATTCAAGGCGATATCGATGGGGTCGCCCTTCCAGAGCGAGATCAAAGCACCTTTGATAAAATTCAAACACCACCCAAAACTTTGATTACTGTTACGGGTGCAAATCATTTCGGCATTACCAATGTTAATAACCCTGCTGGTGCAAATCCCGACCTCAATACTGCTACACTAGAGCCAGCCGTTGGTATTGAAACGATCGCCCGTTGGAGCGCCCTGTTTTTGCGTGCAAATATGCTTAAAGATCGAGCTGGATTTGATTATATTTACTCTCAAGGTGATCAACTCGATCCGAATGTCAGCGTCACCAGCGTTGTAGTTCCAGAAACATCTTCTATAGCAGGATTGGCGATGTTTGGTATTGTAGGACTTGGTTATCGTTGGACAAAACGGAAAGCTACTCTGGCGGGTAGTAAATAGCTACGGAGATGACTAAAATTTCGGGTTATTAAAGTCAGGACATTCCTTTGGGGGTAGTGCTGCATAGTCAGGATATTAGGACTGGTTTCAACAAGTTAAGGAGGCGTTGTAACGATGAATAAAATACCAGATAGCCCCACTATGATTAGAGAATTTTTGAGAAAACCAGAGATTTTTTCTACCTAACATAGATATTCCTTGTCGCATTGTATTATTAAATTTTTCTAGATAATTTGTTGAGCCACTATTTTTGGCTATGGTTTTGTGTCTTTTGGTCGGAAAAATTGTCGAGTAGGTATGCCAGAAATCTGTGTAACTAAGAACACATTAACTCTGGAACAGGTGGTAAAGAATTCCATAATCCTTTAACTCCCAACTCATCTCTGCTGGCAATATACACCCCAACAATTTCTTTGGTCATACCAATTTTACATGAAGTTGCATAAAATAAAGATACTGTTTAGAGGGTATCAGTGATGACACGCCAACTGATTCTGGCGATCGCAGAAAGTGCACAGAGTTTAGAACAACAACTAAAAACCAGTCGTACTGCTAGCCAGAAAGAACGGTTGCAAATGTTGTGGTGGCTGAAAACTGGACAAATCACTCAACATAAAACCTTGGCCGAACGCCTGGGACGTGATGGTTCAACGGTAACGAGGTGGCTGCAAAAGTATCGTCAGGGAGGATTGTCAGAATTGTTGGTAGTCAAGAGTGCACCCGGAAAATCGCGCCACTTGAGTCCAGAGGCTCTTGCTGGATTGCAAGAAAGGCTGGAACAGCCACCAGGCTTCAAAAGTTATGGGGAAATCGTGGAGTGGCTGAATCAGACTTATCAACTGAACCTGACGTATCCCACAGTCTATAATTGGGTACACTATCGACTCAAGGCTAAATTGAAAGTACCCCGTCCTCAGAGTGCTAAGCAAGAGCCCAATGCCGTGAGGCGTTTTAAAAAAACATTGCCCCAGCCCTGTTGACCTATCAATGCCTGGAAAGGAAAGGGACAACGGTTGCGTTATTTGTGTCAAGACGAGACTCGCTTGGGACTCAAAACCGAAACAGGGAAAGTGATTATGGCGTTTGGGGTGAAACCTTACGCACCAGTAATATCAGGTTCGGATAATTAGTTATAATTAAGGGCAGCCGATTCACAGGGACGCCAAACCCCCTATGCCAAAAAAAGTCCAGTTAGAACCGCACTTAAGTGTCCAGGAACTCTACACTCGCTACCGGACAAGTTCAGGGTTAGTCGAACGCAGCCACTACCAGATCATCTGGTTACTCGCCTCGGGCCAAACCCCACTAGCGGTGTCTCAAGTTACCCGTTACAGCCGGATTTGGATTTACCAACTGCTGCGACGCTACAACCAATTGGGGGCTGGCGCCTTAAGCGCGATCGACGTTCGTCCAATCGTGGGCAACCTCCTCAACTCAACGACCTACAAAGAGCGCAACTGTGGCAAGTCCTATCTGGGCCTGCTCCCGATGGCGGTTTATGGAATGGTCGCAAAGTCGCTGATTGGTTAAGTGAGTGGACACGAAAGCAGATCAGTCGCCATCGGGGATGGGAATATCTTCGGGAAATGGGCTACCGTTTGAAAGTCCCCAGACCGCAGCATCAGGAAACTGACCTCTCTCAACAACAACAGTGGAAAAAAAACTTCATTTTGAGTTGAGATTTTTACAAGCTAAATATCCTCAAGCAGAGATTGAAGTTTGGGCGATGGACGAACATCGCTTGGGACTGCTACCAGTATTGCGCCGAGTCTGGACTCTGGTTGGGGAACAACGAGCGTGCCGAGGTCAAACATCAATACAAGTGGCTGTGGGTTTATAGTTTTGTCCACCCCGAGTCAGGAGAAACTTATTGGTGGTTGCTGCCGTTTGTCAACACTCAACTGTTTAATCGGGTGTTGGCCGATTTTGCACGAGAGTATTTGAATGGGATCCAGATAAACGAGTGCTGCTGGTCGTTGACCAAGCTGGATGGCATCAGTCTCAAGAGCTAGTGATTCCTGAAGGCATTGATTTGTTCGAGCTGCCATCACATTCTCCCGAATTACAGCCAGCAGAACGATTGTGGCCACTTACTAATGAAGTCGTAGCCAATTGCTCACCCCAAAATCTTGACGAGTTAGAAGAGCTGTTGGTCTATCGTTGTCAGCAATTGCTCGGTCAACAAGACTTGATTCGCGGACTGACTTGTTTTCATTGGTGGCCTTTGACTCGCCGACCGTTGACAATTAATTGAGTTCGATGAGTTCGAGGTTCTCACCCAGAGCGGCTCTGGAGTGGTCTCACGTGCCAATTAAAATTCGGTCGCCCGAATCCAAGTTCGGTCGCCCGAATTCAAGTTCGAGCGCCCGAATTAATATTATAAGTAATTACCCGAACCTGATATAATCTGGAGGCGTGACAATTTTTGGCTGTACGGGGTGGTGGAACCAATGAGATTGCTGGCATTTTTGTCAAGAGTACGATCGCCTCAATACTCAAAGATTTCAGCAATTTATTGATGCCCTTTCACATCAACTGGGAGAGTGCGATTCGTTGAAACGTGAATCACGGTGAAAGCCCGTACATAGCGTTTCCAGCCACAAGGCTGAACTCTCGGTCTGATAAGGGTGCAAGTCCCTTCTGCCAGACTCAGGCATGACTCCCTATCTGCCCACACCGACCAAGCTCGATTCTCGGAGAGTGAAGCTGGGAACAGGACGCAATCAGACATCTAATGTGAGATGACACTGGCGTTAATGGGGGGTTCCGATGGTGAAATAGAGCCTAGAAAAGTAACTTAGTTGAGAGCGGGACACAGACCATTAATCCCGACTCTACTGGAGTTCATTCCCGCCGAATCATTCTTCCAATATCGGCAAGAGTCCAGGGAATCCAGTAGTTAAAATGGCTCCACCTAAAGGAACAACCAATCTAACCGAGGGAACGAAGAAAAACGAACTAAGGGTCAAGGGGAAGTCGAACCCTTTCGTAGGCTAGACGAGCAGCGGAACCCCCTTAGTTCGGGTAGGACAGACCGTAATTGGTTTGAGGTGTTCAGAAAACATAAGTTAGAGCAGAGCATGATTAGACACAGCAGCAACGAAGCGTGAATCTTGGAAGACGTTACCTTGGAAGAAATTCCGAAGGGACTTATTTCGCCTACAAAAACGAGTGTTTAAAGCGATTCAGGTTGGAGACAAGCCAAAAGCAAAGTCCCTTCAAAAGCTAATTCTGAAATCTCGGGCTGCAAGAATGTTGGCGATACGTCAAGTAACTCAACTAAACGCTGGCAAAAAGACTGCGGGAATCGATGTCCAAGCCTCACTCACATTTGAGGAAAGGTTTGCTCTGGGTGAAGAACTCAGAACCAAAAGTAACAACTGGAAACACCAGAAGTTACGTTCAATACCAATCCCAAAAAAGGATGGGAGTACCCGCCTCCTCAAGATACCGACTATTGCCGATAGAGCGTGGCAATGCCTCGCAAAATACGCACTAGAGCCAGCGCATGAAGCAACTTTTCACGCTTGCAGCTATGGATTTAGAACAGGGAGGTCAGCGCATGACGCGCAGAAAACTCTGTTCAACAATCTACGCTCCATAAGTAATGGAATAGAGAAACGGGTTATCGAACTCAACATCGAAAAATGCTTCGACAGGATAAGCCACGCCAGCATAATGGAACGACTCATCGCCCCAAAAGGCATCAAGACCGGGATATTCCGCTGTCTACAATCAGGAGTCAATCCATAATTTCCAGAACAAGGAACTCCGCAAGGAGGCGTAGTAAGTCCATTATTAGCCAATATCGCTCTCAATGGGATTGAGGAAATACATCAATCAGTCCGTTACGCGGATGACATGGTAATAATTCTGAAACCTAAAGATGATGCGGAGGCAATACTTGATAAAATCAGCGAATTTCTGGCAGAACGAGGTATGAAGGTTAGTGAAAAGAAAACCAAGCTAACAGCTACGACAGATGGATTTGACTTCCTCGGTTGGCATTTCAAAGTGCAGAACAACGGGAAATTTAGATGCGTTCCATCAGCGGACAATTTTAAAGCGTTCCGTCAGAAGGTAAAACACATCGTTAACAACTCGAATTATGGTGCTACGGTCAAAGCTGAGAAATTAGCCCCTGTAGTTAGAGGCTGGAGAAATTACCATCGCTACTGTAAGTTAGATGGGTCACGGTTATCACTGTGGTTTATCAAAAATAGAGCCTTCAAGGTATTCAATAAGGAATCGAAACAATCTCGCCACACCAGCAAGAAACTGCTTGATAAAGCGTTCCCGACGGTTCCTTACTCCGAAAACAAATTTGTCAATGTCAAAGGGGAGAAATCACCCTACGACGGAGATATAGCCTACTGGAGTGAGCGTAACAGCAAGCTCTATAACGGCGAAACCTCTAAAGCTTTAAAACGGCAAAACCATAAATGTGGGAAATGTGGTCTAAAAATGCTAGGCGATGAAAAGGTACATCTGCATCACGTAGATGGTTGCCACAGTAATTGGAAAATAAACAACCTTCTAGCGGTTCACGAAAGCTGCCACGATTATATCCACATGAGCAAAGGCGCAAGCCAAGAATATCGGGAGCCGGATGCGGGGAAACCAGCACGTCCCGATCTAACCGAGAGGTGCGGAGGATAGTACCTCCCATCGACTCAAACTGACATCGCCATAATTCAACTTGACCAAGCGGGAGCTCATGTGACCAGTGTTCTGCGGTGGCCCGACAACTTGATTCCGGTTTGTCAACCAGCCCATAGCCCCGAACTCAATCCAATTGAACGAGTTTGGCAATTTATCAAACAACAATTCAAGGGAGAAGTGTTTCTGACACTTGTGGAATTGCGCGAACGACTTAATCAGGTTCTGCAACAAATCACGCCTGAACAAATCAGTTCGCTATCTTCTTATACTTTCATTCTGGAAGCTTTATTCTATGCAGCTTCATATTAAATTGGTATCAGACCATCTATAGCCACCCAATCCACTGTTTATTACCTTTCGAGCCTACAAATAACCACATCTCATAACATTGAAGTTTTAATTTACCCTTTTTCTATCCTTAATACGGCTTAACGCTAACCGAGAACTATTGACATGATTCCAGTGATAAAAAAAGCTTGGCTTTACACATTTTGCTTGTTTTTACTGACTTTTGGTTGCACAAGCATTAACTCCAGTAATAGAGAAGACACCCCCAACAAGCAAACAAGTGCGCCGAGCGGTATCACAATATCCAACGCCGAGCGCACCAACGAATTACGCGATCGGATCGAACAAATCTCTCACGCTGCTCAAGGGCGTGTTGGGGTGACAGCCACAGTGCTAGAAACCGCGCAGTCAGTGACTCTGAATGGAAATCAGCAATTTCCGATGCAGAGTGTTTACAAGTTTCCGATCGCAATGGCCGTTCTGGCTCAAGTAGACCAAGGAAAATTGAAGCTAGATCAGAAAATTCGTGTTGAAACCAGTGATGTCCTCCAGGGTAGTCGGATTCTCGACGAGAAATCCCAGGGAAGGGAATTCAGTCTGGCTGAACTATTAAAGTACATGGTTTCTGAGAGTGATGGTACGTCTTGTAATGTGCTGTTACGACTCGTCGGTGAGCCAAGGATTGTCACGAAGTATTTGCGTAGTCTTGGCATCAACGATATTGTTGTTGCTAATACGGAGAAGGAGCTAGCGCAAGACCCAGCAGTGAAGTATCGTAACTATGCGACACCTAATGCTACCGTCGTTTTGTTACGCGCTTTTCATGAGGGAAAAGGGCTTTCAAAATCTAGTCAATCCTTATTGCGGCAATTGATGACACAGACAACTACAGGTCCAAAGCGCATTAAAGGACTGTTGCCTAATGGGACAGTTGTGGCGCACAAAACTGGTACTTCATCTACTGTAAATGGAGTGACGGCTGCAACCAATGATGTAGGACTTGTGACGCTTCCGAAAGGGCAACACATGGCGATCGCAGTTTTTGTTTCAGATTCTCCAGCAAACGGTGCGATACGCGAGGAAGTCATCGCAAAAGTGACGAAGGTAGCATGGGACGAATGGAGCAAATAGACATGAAAGTTTATAGCGAACCGTTTCTTTAGTCTTTGAAAATTTCGCTCAATGGCGATCGCAACCATTCATGAGAAGGAGCAGGCTAGTTGGAGGCGTTGCTGGATATAGGTATGGATTCAAGATTTCGGAATGGCTATAGGGCAAGTAGGGTGAGTTTTGTAGCATCAAGCAAAAAGGTGATTCATACCATGAATCATAAACGCCAGAATCCTTATCCCTACGCCTCTTCTTTCAAACCATCCTCCAACAACATCCGCACTCTGATCCACTTTCTTGTGACCCGTCTTTGCAGCCAACATCGACAGTTTACGGTGCAGAGTTTCGGACATCTCCACGGTTCCCCTAACCGTCGCTTCTTTATCGGGTGCTTGCAGTTTGCTCATTAAACTAGGCTCCTTTGATTGGATGGGTACAGGGTGTGGTGCAAATACTTCCGGCTGCGGTGGTGTTGCAGTTGGCAATGCAGTTTCCTGTGGTTGTTGTGTGGGTGGTGTTTCCCCTATTAGTGATGCTGTGGGTGTTGTTGCTAGCGATACAACTTCTGGTGGTGCTTGCACACCTGTTTTTATGTGTGTTAGCTTATTACGTAGAAGGGCATATGTGTCAACGATTACCATACGTCGTCGTTGTTCGAGGATGAGGAGTGGTTGAATGCTTCTGAGTCAGGGTCGGGGGTTGTCGCGGTTCAGTCATCCACTTTGGCAAAACGGAAAGCTTCAACAAAATGTACTTCTGAGAGCTTTCCACTTTAAAGTTTTCGGACGTTAATAACAAATTTATCGACAATCGCTAAAAACCGAGTCTAGCCTAAATTGCGTCTGGTTTCAGTTAGTTTCGACAAGCTGACAATGCCAGCTCCATTGCAACAGAGAGCTTTGGATTTACTGAAGGTTTCCCTAATATTGTAGTCATCTATTGGGCGAGGGCGTTAGCCCTATTGCGTGACTGATGGGGGTTTTGCTTGGATGCTTAAGACTACAGGGGGGAAGTTCCGCTAGAACAGTTGAGATTTTCTCAACTTTGCGACAGTTTTCGGGAAAGCAACGCTGACGCATCACACCAAGAAGCAAAGCGCTCTCGCTTTCTATCTAGCTATCGAAAACAGCGAAACTCTATTTAAATCTAGCACCAGTCGAATAATCTCACATTCCACCTGCCTTGCTTGACAACAGGGGTTAAAACCCAAAGTTAATTTCTGGCTTCTCTGACTGGGGTGAAACTTCCTAATTGGTGCATTGTCTTACTTAGAGGCATCCAGCACATCCATGAATTTTCCATTCAAAGCACGTTTGAAGAGCCAGAAGAATTCACCAAAAATGGTGATGCCGTTAATTAATCAACATTGGTTGGTGCCGATCGTTCTGCGCTCCATTTCCTACTTTCGCAAAGACTTATGGCTGATCGTCACGCTCTTGCTTTTGATCGGAGGATCAGTGCTTTTCAACCTTCTCAACGCCTGGCCGATGGCGATTCTAGTCGATACGGTTTTATCACCAACTCCGAAATCCAACTGGATTCATACGCTGTTTCTTGCTCCGTTCGGTGAAAGCACGCTGAACCGGATTTTCGGAATGGCGTTCGTCGCGATGATTATCAGAATCCTGAGCGAGACCGTTTTCATGCTCCGTAGGATGTTGAACTACCGCATCCAGTACAACGGAACCTTGCGGGTTCGCACCGAACTCTACGACAAAATGCAGGCGCTGAGTCTCGGCTGGCACGGCTCCCGATCGCAGGGTGACGCAATCTATCGGTTGAGCTACGACAGCCTCGGGCCGTGGGGGGTAATCGATACGCTCATCGGCTCCACTGCCGCATCGGTAACGCTGACGGCGATGATCTGGATCATGCTGTCGCGCCACGTCCTTCTCACCGTATTTGCGCTTTCGTTCACTCCGCTTCTAATACTGGCTAATTGGTACTTCGAGGGAAGGATTAGGAGTCGAGCCCTTGAGTCGAAGCAGACCGATGCGGTGATGACCTCAACCATGCAGCAAGCTATAGAGTTGATCGGGCTAATCCAGTCCTTCGGTCGAGAAGCAACAGAGTCGCGGCGCTTCGGGCAGGTGGTCGAACGCAGCGTCAAGGCATCCATGCGACTCAATTGGCAAGAGAACCTCTATCCGCTAGCGGTTCAGGTAGTCTTCGCTCTGGGAAGCGGGGTAATCTTAGGCTACGGCGGATACCTAGTCTATCGCGACCAGTTCTTGCGTCCGGTGCCGAACGGCGTGAGCATGGGCGATCTGCTCGTATTCATGGCGTACCTGGGGCAGTTCTGGGACCCGATAGGTTGGGTGTTGGGGTTCACTACTAAGATCCAGACGTTTGTAGCTTCATGCGATCGCGTCTTTACGGTCATTGACGAGCCGCCTGCCATAAAAGATGAGCCTGATGCCCGCTCGCTTCCCGTTCATCCCTGCACACTAGCACTTGCCGACGTGAGCTTCGAGTACAACTCTGGGCAACCGGTCTTACGGAACATCAGTGCTAGTATCGAGCCGGGTCAGATGGTGGCGTTTTTGGGTCCTAGCGGAACGGGAAAGAGTACGCTGCTCAATCTCTTGCCGCGCTTCTATGACCCGACATCGGGCAGCGTCCTTCTCGACGGCTTTGACCTCCGCACCCTTAAGATTGCCGATGTCCGCAAACACATGGCGCTCGTCTCGCAAGGCAGCCCACTTTTCCCCGGAACGATCGCAGAAAATATCGCCTACGGTCGCCCGGATGCTCTGCTCTCCGATATTCGGAAGGCGGCGGTTGAATCTGGGGCAGCCGAGTTCATCGAAACCTTGCCGGAGCAGTATGATACTTTAATCGCTGAGGGCGGTCAAAACCTCTCGGGTGGACAGCGACAGCGCCTAGCTATCGCGCGAGCGCTCGTCACTGAGGCTCCAATACTCATCCTCGACGAACCCACGAATGCGCTGGACTTGAAGCACGAGCAGTGGGTCATAGAGACTCTGCAACGTCTGCGGCGCAACAGAACCATCATCTTGGTCACGCACCGACTCGAAACTGCCGTAGACTGCGATCGGATTTTTGTGATGCAGGAAGGCGAGATTTTCGAGTCTGGTACCCACGCCGAACTCCTTACCCAACAGGGACTCTACTACCGAATGTTGGGCTATAACCCAGTAAGGTCAATAGGACTTACTGATAAACCCTGCATAGAGTAGGAGTACGACATGGCGAACTTATGAGTCTATTTGAGATCTTTTACGGTCTTGTGGTAACGTCACCCTAAAAGCAAAATCCAGCAGCTATGCCTTACTGTAGCAGCCTAACGGACTCAGAAGGGGAAATAATGGAACCCATACTACATCCGATATTGCCTACGAAGAAGCAGGGGCGCTTACCATCCAACTGGACAAAGAGAGAAATCTTGGATCTGGGGCTGGGGGGGTGACAAAGAGGTTTAGGAGATAGACGCAATCAGGGTTGCAGCCCGTATCCCCTGTTGATAAAAGCGACGTTTATTTCGAGTTAACTTCATTAATTCTTGGATTTCTAATGAATGCCGACCGAGATAATTTACCCACTGCTCTCCATCCTTACCAACGCCAAATGTGCTCGGCCTTCGGTATTTCTTGCGCTTGTGTTTAAGGCGAGATACATATTTTTGAACCTGCTTTTTAGGAATTTCAGTGCCTTGAAATATCGCCGAAGTGTAGACGAACACCATTAGCAGAATCATCTTAATTAGTCTATCTCCCCTTAAACCACTCCCTTCTATAGCAATCATAAATGAGATATGAACACCAATATGATAAAATATAAAAAACCTAAGACATAAGAAACAGAGAATTATCCAAATGGATAGCCAGGTACTAGATCCCAAAAAGCAAGAATTAGAGGATTTTATTAAAGCAACTTCAGATGCTAGATAAATTAAACGAGCATTAGCCGTTAAATGGAGTTTGTCAGGGATATCATATCGTGAAATTATCAAACTGTTAAACGTTTCACGCTTGAGTTATCAGTAAGTGGAATAATAAGTTTTCAACTTGTGGAGTGAGCGGGCCCAGAATAGGGTATAAAGGAAAGTCGGGCTATTTAAGTCAATCCGAAAAAGCCGAAAAAGCCGAAATTATTGCCTGGTTAAATAATATAGCAACCGCCTTGGCGGTTAGGGCATAAACTGTAAGTAGTCCCAATTGCCAAGCGCGATCGCACAACTCATGCCCAAGCCCTACAGTTACGACCTTCGCCAAAAGGTTATACTCGCTATAAAGCTCGATGGCTTGAAGATTACCGAAGCCAGTCAACTGTTCAATATTAGCCGCAACACGATCGGTCTATGGCTGAAACGACAAGCCCAAACAGGGGGCGCAAGAAGCGTTGCCCAATCAACCAAAAGGTAAGGGTCATAAAATTACCGACTGGGAAAAATTCCGAAAGTTTGCTAAAACTTACGGGGATAAAACCCAAGTGGAGATGGCCTCACTGTGGGAAGGAGAGATGAGCGATCGCACTATTTCACGGGCATTAAAGAAAATTGGCTTTACTCGAAAAAAAAGACCTATGGCTACCGTGAAAGAGATGAGCAGAAACGGCAAGCATTCATAGCGCAGTTGTCAACTTTGTCCCCATCTCAAATTGTGTACCTTGATGAGTCTGGCATGGATAATCGAGACGAGTATGATTATGGCTGGAATCAAAAAGGGGAACGCTTTCACAGCCTAAAATCAGGACGGCGCCAGGGGCGGGTCAACATGATTGCTGCCCTGTGCAACCAAAAACTGATAGCTCCTTTTACACTTGAAGGAGCGTGTAATCGAACAGTGTTTGAAATGTGGCTGGAAACAAGTTTACTTCCAACTCTCGAACCTGGACAGGTTTTAGTCATGGATAATGCCACATTTCATAAAGGGGGTCGCATCTTCCAACTGATACAGGATGCAGGCTGTCAATTGCTGTACTTACCCCCTTATTCCCCAGACCTCAACTTGCATTGAACAGTGCGGGTCTTGGTTAAAAAGTCGCATCCGCAAACAACTTGATCGGTTTAATTGTTTACGAGATGCGATCGAAGATGTATTGCGCTTTTCGTCCTAACTGCCTTGACGGTTGCTATAAAAGAATGTGGGATATAGCAGAGCTAGCCATCCATATATAGCAATCCTAAATGATTTTCTATATCTAGAGCAATCCTCAAGGATTTTCTCTGTGTAAGTATATTGACGTATTTTGGGGAAATCAAATTTATGTTCGTTAGTAAAAAACTCAAACAAAAATTTGACAATCTTAAAAGACCTACATAAATACCAATACTTTCTTAAAAAGTTTTTAGCTTGTAACCAAATATCTTCAACGGGATTGTGTTGGGGAGCATTGGGAGCAAATAAAATACAAGTAATTGACCAATTATCAGGTTCTTTGTCACCATTTAGTTCTAATAAAAAATCTCTCAATTCTCCATATTTATGATAACTAGCTCCCTCCCAAATCAAGATAATCTTGCGATTATTATACAGCGTATCCCAGGTTTATGAGGTACACTAATATTTAATGTAGAAATAATAGTCCCAATGAAATCTTACTCAATCGATTTCCGAGAAAAAATAGTCACGGCTTACTTTCAAGGTAACACCTCAATCAGAAAAGTTGCGGCTAGATTTAGTGTAGCTAAAAGCTTTGTACAAAAACTACTATCTATTCATAAATCTCAAGGTAGTTTAGAACCAAAAAAACCATGTGGGAAAATGAAGGGGCATTGTATTGAACGGAAGTTCAACTACAGACAATGGTTGAACGATATCCAGATGCAACATTATTAGAATATTGTGAATATTGGGGAGAAAATTATCATCAATGGGTTAGTAAAAGTGCAATGTGTCGGGCATTACAAAAACAAAAACTCACCTTAAAAAAAAACATCACGCCGTGACCAAGGGAAAACAGAAAGAGTCCGAAAATTGAGAATTGAGTATTGGCAGAAAGTTAAGCAAATCGCACCAGAAAATTTAGTTTTTATCGATGAGATGGGCGTTTTACTGGGGTTAACACGAACTCAGGCCCGAAGCTATTATGGAAGTAGGGTCTATGATTTTAAACCATTTTATCGAGGCTCAAAGGTGACAGTAATTGGGGCAATTAGCTTAAAAAAGGTGTTAGCTGTAATGACATTGGATGGTTCAATGAATGGCAAAGCATTCCAAGTCTTTGTCGAAAAGTGTTTACTACCACAACTATGGGAGGGTGCGGTAGTTGACGGGGTGACAACCCCGTCAAAACATTGATAAAATAAAGGACATAGCCCTTAGACCCCTCTGAAAAAACGGT
>NZ_JAUBRN010000087.1:0-17818 GCF_036701875.1 Microcoleus sp. MON1_C5
ATCAGTTGACGTGCCATAACTCATCACCTCTCAACATTATCTTTATTCTATGCAACTTCATGTAAAATTGGTATAAGTGCTTTGTATTAGCATTTCTACAGTAGGAAATCATCCAAACGATTGCTCAACCAGCTCCAAGGCATAATACTCCTCTGATAAACTCCATTTCTAGACATCTATAAGGTTTAGGAATGGAGTTTTCAGTAGCTCAAATCCACTGGGTCACGTCTACAGCAAGCAGCTCCAAGTGCTACTGCTCCTACTACAGCTAACGGGACTTAAACAATGAAATAAGAATAGATAGCTTATAATTTATAGAGGATAGTGCTTTTTACGTCAAGCTACACTCCTGAAAAAAAACCACGCCCGACGCCATGCCCCCATGCTTTGAGAACAGCCATATCTTATAGATTTGTCCGTTGCGTGCAAAATAATGGTGACGTATTTGCCACACACATACCAAGTTTGGGCTTGAAATTTGTTTAAGTCCCGGCCCGTTTAGGGGCCTTAAAGTGTCTAAGTCCCAATAGGTGGGATAGTTCTGCTTCGTTAAAGTGCAATTAAATAAAAATAATGAATTAAAATGGTTGATTAAATAGGCTTGTTTCTATTAATTAATCTTCTCTCGCCCGATCGCCTGTTCCGTTTGTGGCTGTTTGACCGCAGGTGTCAAACAGCCACAAACTTTTCAATCCAACGATTTGGGGATTTTTCCAGATGTCTTTTCAATTAAACTGATCTTGTGGTAAAGAGATTTTCAGGAGATGGGAAAGAATGCTAATTCAAAAGCTAAATGCCTGCGACGAGTTTATTGCTGGCGACGGTACTCAACTGCGAGAATTACTGCATCCAGACAAACAAGCTGTGGATTTGCGTTACAGTTTAGCCCACGCCGCTTTGCCACCGGGACAAACTTCTGCGCTGCACTCCCTGACAACTTCTGAAGTTTACTACATCATCAGCGGCGTTGGAGAAATGCACATCGACGACGAAAATCAATTCGTGGAAGCCGGAGATGCAGTTTACATTCCGCCAAACGCCAAGCAGTTTATTTACAACTGTGGCACCGAGCCGCTAATATTTATTTGTATCGTCGATCCCGCGTGGCGAAAGGAAGACGAGACCATTTTCCAGTAATTTTCTAGTTTTTCTCCCTTTAGGCTCGTTACCCGGCTCTGCCCGGTAACGCCTATCTAGAAGCCTGCCTCTACTGAAAAAAACATCACAAACCGAAAATCTCTTTTAACAACAACAGCACCCAGCCATATGTACCGAGTGAATTCCTCTTTTTTAAACTTCGATGTGGAGTTGCAATAATCCTCGGATTCAGTTGCATTGCTCCCCTCTAATTAGTTGAGGAAGTATCAGCTTTGTTGGTGGGTGCTGCTATTGGTTTTTGATGAGACAGATGTGAGATTAAACAGCGGTTTTACTCCTTAGATTCTATTGTGAACTTCGCTGTGGTATCTAGATGTGGTATCTGTCAGAGAAGCTTTTTGTTCGCTTCATATTATTAATTTAGCACCTTCTTCTAGAAGCGCAAGTACCTGCAACTAAACTTTACATTTTTAGAAGTAACTGCGGATAATTATGAAGTTAAATTAAGCATTGAGCTTTCTAGCTGCTCAGCTAAAATAGTAGAGTTCGGCTGTGCTTGCTGCTGCGAGAAACGGCATAATATTTGTATGAAAACAACCAAACTCATCAAACTGTGCGCCTTATCGATCGGCATCTTCCTGCTGTGCAGCAGTGTAGTGACAGCGCAAACGACGGCTAACCCTCAACCTGGGCAAACTTACACTAACCAAGAGATTCTGCAACAGTTGGTAAAGGCAAAAGTCGTGTATCTGGGAGAAACCCACGATAGCGCGGAAGACCACCAAGCTCAACTGGCGATTATCCGAGAAATGCACCGGCAAAATCGGAAAATTGCGATCGCGATGGAAATGTTTCAGCGTCCCTTTCAAAGCGCGATCGACAACTACTTAGCAGGTAAACTGACTGAAGAGCAATTAGTCGAGCAAACAGAGTACGATCGCAGATGGCGTTTTCCCTGGGAATCTTACGCCCCCATTTTGCGGTTTGCCAAAGAAAATCAACTACCTGTCCTCGCCTTAAATACACCATCCGAAGTAACGAGAAAAGTTGCCAGTCAAGGTTTAGAAAGCCTCACAGCAGAGGAAAAAAAGCACATTCCCCCAATATCGGAAATTCGCACCGACAACGCCGAATATCGGCAACTGCTGCTAGAAGTTTTCCAGCAACACCAAAAGGCAGCACAGGGAAATAGTACGGGTTTTGAAAGATTCTTGCAAGCCCAAGTTTTGTGGGACGAAACTATGGCGGAAAAAATAGCTGAATTTGTCAAAGCAAACCCCGACTATCAAGTTGTCGTGTTGGTGGGGAAAGGACACATTATTTACGGTTACGGCATTCCCAGCCGCGTCGAGAGGCGTTTGGGGGTCGGGAATCTCAAAGTGCGATCGGTTTTATTCAATTCCATTGAAAATCTTCCTTTGTCCGCAGATAGACCCATTGCTGACTTTGTTTGGAATCACTCGAAATAGTACAATTATACGCGCAAGCAATAATCAGGAAAAAATCAATGACAAACAGACCAAAAATACTTGCATTTGCGGGGAGTACCCGCGAAGCATCCTATAACAAACTGCTGGTAAAAGTTGCGGCGGCTGGGGCTACGGCGGCGGGTGCAGAAGTTACATATTTAGATTTGCGCGATTTGCCGATGCCGCTATTTGACGAAGATTTAGAAGCAAAAGAGGGAATGCCAGAAAATGCCCGCAAATTGAAGGAATTGATGGTAGCGCATGACGGCTTTTTGATAGCTTCCCCTGAATATAACAGTTCAATTACGCCTGTGTTGAAAAATGCGATTGATTGGGTATCGCGCCCAGCACCGGGTGAACCGGGATTGGTGGCATTTACTGGCAAAGTAGCGGTAATTATGAGTGCTTCCCCAGGGGGAATGGGCGGTTTGCGGGGATTAGTGCATTTGCGATCGATCCTGGGGAATATTAACGTATTGGTACTCCCGGATCAGAAAGCAATTCCCCAAGCTTTTGAAGCATTTAATGCTGACGGTACGATGAAAGATCCCAAACAGCAGGACGCTGTTGAGAATCTCGGTGCTAAGTTGTCTAATGTGCTGTCGAAATTAATCGCCTGAAGCAATAAATTCATTTTGCAGTAGGGACACAGCAATGTTGTGTCCCAATCCCAGCATCTGTTATTGCGCTGGCTGCATCAAGTGCGATCGCCTCGCAAAATTGCTAAGATCGTAGTTGATTGCCTGTTATACTCAACCCCAAATTAACATGACATTCACCGGATATCCCGACTCAGCACCTGGTAAAACGAGTAGTCGCGCTTGAGAATTGCACTTAGAAAATCATCCGTCTGGTGAATCCCTGAAATTGTGCTATCGAGAGTAGTGCGATCGCAAACCGCATAATTTTCTGAGTTTCTTCCAAGGTTTATTCTTGTATCTTCCCACAGGCTAACTCTTCGACCTAGCCAATCTACCACTCATCTACTTTTTCCAACACCGCAGTAAATCTATTTACCCTTGTACCTCTACTTGAAAACGGGTATAATTTTATTTCTCAGATATAATAGCGAGTTCAAAACTTACCACAAATTGTACGAAACCGCATCACCCGATCGACGTAAAACAAAACCACCCGATCGCAGATTGGCAGAAATAGACGAGAGTAGGCATACTTGAACCATCGGTCATCGGTCGGTATATTTCTTCCAAACAGCACGGCAGGCGTGGGAGACTCCTCCGTCACGCCTGCCCTGCAGTTTTATTTAATAATTGTTCGATTTCCTACGGCATAGCTTCGCTTCACACAAATCACCCCATTTTTTTCTTTTTCCAAGCCTCCACAAACGGCAAAAACACCGACACCAACTCCTGCCGATTCATCACCAAAGTCGGATAAGAAGTCCTCCCGTAATTCTTCCCCACTTCCAGCGGAAAAATACCCTGGGATTCCAGCGGCAACCAAACCGCACCAGCAGCCTTCACAATTACCCAACTCCCGGCAATATCCCAAATTTTCGGCGTCGCTTCCACCCCTCCCAACACCGCACCCGAAGCCACAGTCAAAAAATTGTAACTAGCCATACCCAACATCCGAACTTTACTCGGAAGATGAGGCGCGATTCCCACACTCCGCGAACACAAATTAAAAAAATGATTTCCGCTCATTTTATCAGCACTCGGCCGAATTGGCTGCCCGTTTAAAAACGCACCTTGAGGCATATTGTCAAACACGCCGCCCGCCAAATCAGGTGCATAAAAACCGTGAAAAGACTGATTAATTGGCGGCAAATGCACGCAGCCAAAAACCGGAGTTCCGCGATACAACAAACCCAAAGAAATACCCCAAATCGGAATTCCCCTAGCAAAATTAGTTGTACCATCCAAAGGATCGACAATCCAGCACCATTCAGTATCGGGGAAAACCTGTTCTCCTTCCTCACTTAAAATCCCGTGAGTGGGAAAAGCAGATGCGATCGCACTTCTAATTTCTGCATCCGCCCAATTGTCAGACTGCGTAACCAAACTCCCATCATCCTTCTCATCCGCTTGTGCAGAACCGAAATCTTGCAACAACTGCTGCCCCACTCGATCGACAGTAACCCGTGCAAAACTTAAAATAGAATCCCAAAAATCTTTCATGAGTTATTAGTTATTGGTTATTAGTTATTGGAACTATTAACTGACAACTGCCAACTGCCAACTGGCAACTGACAAAACATCAGTCTAAGTCATTTTCAAGAATAGTTGCGATCGCACTTTTAGCATTATCCTGAAACTCCTCAACATCCACCCTACCCAACAACCAAACAGCCAGAATCATACCCACCGCCGGCACAGCAAACACCAACCCATAAGCCAACATCGGCACCCCAAACAAACTCCTGCCCAAATCCAAAATAGCACCGCCGCTAATCGTCGCCACACCCCGCGCCATCGCCTGCGACAAACCCCAAGCGCCAATAAAAGTGCCAGCAGTTTCTGCAGCAGTCAAATCCAACATCAAACTCAGCGCCCCCGTCGTAGTAATACCCGAAGCTAAACCAAACAACATTAAAGCCGACTTAAACACAATTGGATTTCCTGTAAATCCAGATAAAATAATTAAACCAAAACAAGCAGCCACCGACAAACATCCCAACCTAATCGTATTTTGCTTGCCGAGGCGCGGTACAATAAAAAAACCAGTGGTAGCCAAACCGATCAGAGTACCAGTACCGTAAATAGCATTCAACCGAGTAGTTTCCGAAATCGCCATCTTAAAAATTTCCCCGCCGTAAGGTTCCAAAACCGCATCCTGCATAAACAAGCAAATTGTCATAACCAGCAGGAAAGTAAAAAACAAACCGGTTTGGCGACTAGCAGTCAAAATCCGCAGCGCACTTCCCAGAGTAATTTTATCTTCTCGATTCACTGCGGACGATCGCACTTTGTACCGCGAATACTTTTTCTCAACGCCAAAAGTCGCAATCCCCACCAACAGCAAAACAAGCGCCGGCACCTTCACAAACAAACCATTAATCGAAGCCTGCAAAACTTCCCGTGGCACATCCCCATCAATTTGCTTCAGCAAACCGCTGCTAATAATCGCCCCGATAATAATACCAACCATCAGCATCGACCACACCACACCCACCAACTTCGATCGATCCTCCTCATCGGAAACATCCACCAACAAAGCAGCAAAAGGAGTCGAACTCGAACAAATAGCAATACCGTAAAGCGCAAAAATCAAACCCAACAAACCCACCCAACCGTAAGTAGGAGTCGTCCAACCCACAGCCTCCAAACTGCTGCCCAAGCGCCACATCACCTGTACCGCCAAAAAAGCAGAAATCACAAACAAAACGCTTCCTACCCACACATAACCTGTGCGGTGATGGCCAAACAAAGGCCTAGCATCAGACATTTGCCCGAACCACACCCTAGCCGGCGCGACAAACTGGTGCATCGCCAGCGTACCAGCCACCACAGTAGCCGGAATCGCCAACTCCTTAATCATGATGCGATTGAGCACCCCCAGCGTCAAAATCGACATCATGCCCAATCCCATCTGAAACAAACCCAACCGGAACATAGTCAGGAGGGAAACTCTTTTGATGGCAGGAGTCGCGGAATCTGTTAATCTTGAATCTGGCAAACGGTCGATCGACATAGCTATTCAAATAAACACAGCATTTGCATTTATAGTAACTGACATACTCGCCACCAGCCGCGTTTCCTCCCCCGGCTAGAAGCTCGATCGCGACTATTTATAGAAAAATAATAGACAATAAAGAATTGTGGATTTACCAACCGTGACAACCATTACCCTAGGACAAAATGGCCCAGCCGTCATTCCCCTGTGCGTCGGAACTTGGGCTTGGGGCGACAAACTATTTTGGAACTACGGCAGCAACTACGGCGCCGCCGAAGTCGAAGCAGCATTCAAAACATCCCTAGACAGCGGAGTCAACTTTTTCGACACAGCCGAAGTCTACGGTAACGGCTTGTCAGAAGAATTACTGGGGCAGTTTCTCAAAAAAACCACCCAACCCGTGCAAATAGCCACCAAATTCGGCCCCGTACCTTGGCGGATTACAGGAAAATCAGTTTCCGACGCTTTGAGTGCCAGCTTAAAACGCTTGCAAGTAGAACAAATAGCCCTCTACCAAGTTCACTGGCCCTTCACTTTTTTACTGAGTCAAGAAACCCTGATGAACGCGTTAGCGGATGAAGTAAAACAAGGCAGAATTCAAGCAGTAGGAGTCAGCAACTATTCAGTAGAACAGATGCGGCAAGCCCACAAAATACTAGCAGCAAGAGGCGTTCCCCTAGCAACAAATCAAGTGCGTTACTCCTTGCTGTCGCGGCAAGTAGAAAAACAAGGAATTGTGAGTGCAGCCCGCGAATTGGGAGTCACAATTTTAGCGTACAGCCCCTTAGCCCAAGGATTGCTTACCGGCAAATACACAGCCCAAGAACAACCTACAGGAGCCCGCAAAATGGACTCCCGCTTCAGTAAAAGCGGCATCGAAAAAATTGAATTAGTCATGTCCACCCTGCGAAAAATGGGCAGAAAGCGCGATCGCACGCCCGCCCAAGTAGCCCTAAACTGGTTGATATGCCAAAACGGAGTCATCCCCATTCCCGGTGCCAAAACCGCAAAACAAGCCCAAGAAAACGCCGGCGCATTAGGCTGGACTTTAAGCCAAGATGAAGTCAACCAACTAGAACTAATGACTCGTCCCTGGCTAGAATAAATTTGTTAATTGTTCACAGTTCACTCTTGAATGTTGAGTGTAAATATCCTGTAGGTTGGACCCGTAGAATGAAACCCAAGTTCTACCCAACCTACAGTTCATTTTTCTCTTCCCTCTTCCCTCTTCCTTCTTCCTTCTTCCTTCTTCCTTTGTCTTACTATGAAAATCTTAACTGACTGGGGTTTCACTCGCGAAGGCTGGCGCAAAAACAGCCGCGGCGAATATTTAGTTTTGCTTCAAGGAGGATTGCTCACAGGATTTGTAATCTTACCAGTTTATCAACTGCCCGGATTAAAAATTCAATCAACCCACTTACTTTATATTATCTGGTTTATAGCCAGTATTCTCGGCTTAACCGGATTAATTTTCATCATCAAAGCATTGATAGACTTAGGAAAAAACCTCACCCCTTTACCGTATCCCAGAGAAGACGGAGAATTAGTCCAAACAGGCATTTACGGAATAGTGCGGCATCCATTATACAGCGGCTTAATTTTAGCAGCCCTCGGCTGGACACTTTTTCAAATGAGCATATCCCACTTAATAGTCAGCGCACTATTAATAATACTTTTCGAGCTCAAAGCCAAGCGAGAAGAAACCTGGTTAACCAAAAAATATCCAGCCTATTCAGAGTACCGCCAGCGAGTAAAAAAACTAATTCCGGGCATTTATTAAAAGTTGGATAGCCCGTAGTGTGCGATCGCAAATGAATCAGTTTAGATTTCGGTATTGTTTTTACCTGAGTCTAGATCCCCTTCGCATCCCCCTTAAAAAGACCCACTTTGAGCTACTTTTCGAGCAATCGTTCTCTAACATACTCGGCAATCGCAGGTTGTAGCATTAAACTTGTTGATGCGGTATAATTAAGCGATCGCTCATCGAAAATGAGCGATCGATCTGCCAGCGCCTGCAATGCTTCCATCAGTTGTCGGCCCGAAACTTGGGGTAAAATTTCTGCTTTTAAATTCGCAGGAGTTGCTCTTTCTTGATTAATTGCAATCCCATACATAATTTGTTGTTGCAAAGGAGACAAGCGATCGAACTGGCAATCGAGCAAATCCCACAAATCGCTAAAAACAGTATTTCCTTGCGCTAAAAATGCGTCAATGTCACCGCTAAAAATAGTTTTAATCGTAGTTGCAGCAAGTTTGATTGCGAGGGGATTACCACCAAAATGGTTGACAAGATTTTGACACTGCCATAGCGTTGCTTTTAATCCTTTATCGGCGAGGATTTTCTGGCATACGGGCGGTGAAACTCCGAAGAGTTGGAGCGATCGCACGGGTAAATTTTCGCCCGATCGCAGGGCAAATCCGCGCGGTTGTTCCCTTCCGGTTAAAATCAGACAACTTTGGTGGGGTTCGTCAGCAATGCGGGCAAATAACAGTCCGTAATCTTCATAGCCTTGTTGGTATTGTCCGCTGCGATTTCCCCCTTGCAAAATAGATTCCAGATTGTCGAGAATTAACAAACAGCGTTTTTGCCGCAACTGTTCCACGAGAGCGTTAATAGAGTAATTTTTGGCGGTTGATGAACCAGTTAAAATTGGTAAAATATCGCCGAGGATAGCATCTAATGGCGGTGCTTGCTGCAAACTCCGCCAAATTACAAATTCAAATTGAGATTGAAGTTGCTGGGCGAGTTTGACAGACAAAGAAGTTTTGCCGATACCGCCAAGTCCAAAAATCCCGATCGCGCGGGTAGAATTGCCGCTAATCCAAGTTTCTAAAGTTTCTAATTCCTGCAAGCGGTTGTAAAAATAGGAAACATCGATCGCTTCTCCCCAATCTTGGATGCAGTTATCTGGTGCGCTGCTGTGCTGGTAGCGGCGCAAGACTGCTTGAAGATTTTGCTTTGAGACTTTTTCACCGATGATTTGAGATAGAGTTTGCCACAATTTGGCACCGATGTGTTTAATAGAATCGGGTTCGTAAAGTAATCGAGCGGCTATTTCTTGATAAGAGTATCCTTCCCAAGCGTACAGAATAACGCGGGATTGAATGTCATTGAGTTTTAGCTTTTTGTTTGCCGATTGTAACAGATGATCGACTAGGGCGATCGCCTCTTGTGGTGTCATAGTTTGTCATTTTGACTTATTCAGTAGATTTACCGATTATTCTGAGTGCGGGTTGTTTTTCAGGAGAGAAAACAAATTTACTGAATTAACCGCAAGCTAGTCCATTTTATATTCGGCGTTTGAAACCGCTACGATACAAACAAAGTCGGCGCAACGCCCGACTAAGAAATAAGAGGGGTATTAAACCCGGATTTGGGATGAGGTCAATTCTCAAATCTCAAATCGATCGAGTGAATTTACGCAAGTTTACAAAAGCCTGTCACTTTTTCTCACCGGCAGGGCGATCGGAGTAGTTTATTCTTTGAATTAAGGCAGAGCAAAAGCTATCAGACTGTTCGGAGTTAAACCGCAAATGTGCGGGAGCGACCAACTAGGAAGATTATTGTAACGTATCTGCGACACCATGATTAGAGAGAGGTAATTAAATTCATGGCTGACCTTATAATCGCTATCCGTACAGGAGATGTCAATAAGGCTGGAACGGATTTTGATGTGGATATAAAACTTGTCTACTCCGATGGCACCCAATCCAATTGGAAAACATTGGATAACGCTGGAGACGATCGCGAGAGAGGAGATCTGAACGTCTATCGAGTGGATGGAGGTTCAGGTGAAGTTGCCGAACTGTCAATGCGTGTAAAGCATGAGTCAGCACATATAAATAAAGATGTGAGCTATGACGCTTGGTACTTGTCCTGGATTGCTGTTAGTAGAACTAACCTATCTGGTAAACAGCTTTTCTATAGACCTAATAGGTGGGTGGAGGTTGCTCAAGGCGATCCCAACTGGCATGACGTGGGTCTCGGTAGTCCAGACTTGTCTATTCCTGGAGGAGTAATTCTTGAGATTACCAATGCAGTTGGAGCCATTTTTAGCTAGTTGTAGATTACAAGCAGCCTAACATTCGCTTGGAGCGGACTGACAAAAGACATTAGTACATTGCGAAGGTTGTTTGCAGCCGCTCAAGAGTTGAGCTGTCACAGCAGCCTGCGCGTTTGTAAAATCTGATTGGCTCCATCAGTTCGATCGCCTGCAGTACACCAAACTGCTAGCTATTAGAGTAGTGATCGCACCTCACCCCTTCATATCCGCACCAAATAACGGGAAATGAAGGTTGCAGGTGCGATCACTGTTTCCTCTAAATCAACAATTTACTAACTTACAAACCTTTACAAAAGCCTGTCACTTTTTCTCACAGACAGGGCGAGCGGAATGATTTATTCTTTGAATAATTAAGGCAGAAAACAAGCAGATACTTGGGAAGGGGGCGCAGATAATAGGCTCAATAATGTTCGACCCACTTTACGGCGAACGCGATCGCACTGAGCATACAATAAAGAAAACTTCTGACTATTATTTTCCTGCTATCCCTATGAGCACTGAAGCCCTCAAGCAAGGCTTAGAGCAATTGACCCGCAATTAACTCAAGGAAGTAGCTGACTTTATTGCCTTTTTGAAGTTTCGCGATCGGCGTCGTCGAGCTATCCTCGATCCAATCCAACTGGCTGCCCTATTTACGGAATTTGCCGATGAAGACCGTGCCCTTGCTGAAGCAGGCATGAACGACTATGCAGCAATACTCCATCAGGAAGACTAACCATGACCAATCCGCTGAAACGGGGTGAATTTTGGTTGGCTGACCTCAATCCGACCCAAAGTTCTGAACAAGCAGGCACTGGCCCCGTCATCATCTTCCAAAATGACCTTGTTTCCCAGTTCTCAACCACGACCATTGCCATTCCCATTACCACGAACCAACGCCGTGCGGCCTTGCCCATAGGCTTACCGATCGACCAGCGTAATGGTGGGTTGAGCCAAGATTCTGTCGCCCTGTGTTTTCAGATGCGTGTGTGAGATAAAACTCGTTTGATTCGGAAGATTGGACAACTGAGTCCCGATATAATTTCTCAATTGGAAGACGTAGTTTTGCTAACCTTGGGATATGAGTCATGAATGAGGTACAGCAGAGAATCCAAGGGAGATAACAGCACCACTGCTTAACAGACTACGTGAATATCTCTCAACGATCGCCCTCATTTGCTCCATCAGCGCGATCGCCCGCAGTACACCAAGCTGCTAGCTATTAGAATAGCGATCGCACCTCATCACTTCTTCATATCCTCACCAAATAACGGGAAATAAAAGTTAGAAGTGCGATCGCTCTTTCCTCTCGATCGACAACAAGTGAATAAATAGTTAAGTGTATGACACAAGAAATGCTTGAAAAAATGGAGAGTCAAACCAATAGATGGCATCGATCGGCCGTAATATTGCACTCTATTTCTGTAACTTTAGGAGTCACTTCGGTACTCTCCTCATTAATTGTCGCTACCTTTATCGACGAACTAGGAAGTTTCAGGACAAAAGTTTTTGCGGGACTAAGCGCAGCTTCAGTGGCTATCCTTGAGACGACCGGTGTTGGACGAAAAGGTAATGGATTTCGTCAAGCGCAAAGACACTTAAAAGCCGAAACAATTAGATTTCGTGAAGGTGAAAGTTCTGTTAAAGATTTAACCCAAGCTTTTACAGAAGCAGAACTGATGATAGGAGATTTAGTAATTAAAATGCCATCCACATCCGATGCGGAACAAAAATGATACTTACAAGTAAAACTCTACATTTGAGCGATCGCAGTGGCTTTTCTCATCGGCAGGGCGATCGAGTTGGTTGATTCTTTGAATTAAGAAGGTTGCAAGTACGTGAAGCGAAGCTATCCCGAACGTGCGTGCCTTCGGTGAAGGGTAGGGAATCGCCCTTTCCCCTAATTCAACAATTGACCAATTTACAAAGATTTACAAAAATCGGTCACTTTTTATCACCGACAGGACGATCGGGGTGGTTTATTCTTCAGTAAATTTCAGCAGCAATAACTACACGAAGATGAATGAATTTGCATCCTCATCAAATGAAGGAGTAGCACCACAACTTCCTGTTTCTGCAACCGATACATCGTCAGATGCTTCTTCCCCAGTTAATGAGGAGGAGATTCTGACGCTGGCGAATGCTCTTGCTGGTGAAGCAGATACATCGTCGGCTGCCGCTGCGTTTTCCTCTGTGGCAGGTGTCTTGGGTGGTTTCAGCATAACAATTGTGGTGTTAGCTTTAACTCCTGGTACAATAGAAAGCAACAGCGGCAAAGACTGGGTTGTGGGCTTGGTTCTACTTTCTGCAGGACTCTATATTTATTCGGCTGGCATTTTTGCTAATTCCATTAGTTTTGCAGCTAAAAAAACTAAATATAGAGTGTTTAATGTTGCCCTTGTACTTTTTCATTTGTCCAACCTGCTGTTGTCGCTCGGATTACTCCTGCTTGCTTTTCAGTTTCCTTTAAATATCACAAGAATTGCAGCCACTATAATTGCGTTTTTTGCACTTCTAGTTGTGTTATCTAATATTGGTCGTAAAATATTGCCGTTTGTAGGTGCCTCAATATTTGCCATATTATTTGCCATATTAGCGTATATATGGAGATCGCTAATGGCAGGAATAAGTAGCTAGTAGAAAGTGTGGCAGCATAACAATTTGCAACGTTCAAATTAAACCGAAAGGTGAAGCTATGCAAGCCAAACTTCAGAACTTTACCTCGCTGATGCCGAAATCATTTTAGGACGCTTGCCCGAGCGAATTCAAGCCGCTCTAATTGCTCGTGCTGCTTGAAATTGAATACCCGATCGAACCTGTTATTGAGATTCGCTCGCCAGTTTTATCGACACAGAGGCATTAGGTTTCGTAGATTGCAAACCAGCACGCGGCCAGTAAAATTGTAAAATCTTTTAGGATGCCGATCGCACCTCGTCACTCCTTCATCTCCTCACCAAATAACGGAAATAAAGGTGAAGAGTACGCGCGTGCGAAGCTATCTTCCCGTAGGGGTTCCCGAAGGGTAGGGAATCGCTCTTTCCCCTGACTGATGACTCATGACAGCTTTCTTGTCAACTGTCAACTGACTTTCATTCGTGCGGCGTACCGTCAGGCATCACCGCACCCTTTAAATTCGCCCCTTCTAAATTAGTATCCAACAGCAAAGCGTTCCTCAAATTAGCGCCCTTCAAATTAGCACCTTCCAGATTTGCCATCCACAGATTAGCCCCCTCCAAATTCGCCCCCTCCAAGTCAGCAGTTACCAAAAAAACACCTTTCATAAAAGCACCTCTTAAGTTAGCATTTCTCAAATTACTCCCTCCCAAATAAGCATCCTCTAAAAACGCATTTTCTAGATTGCTTCCCTCGAAATTTGCCCCTGCCAAATTGCTGCTTATCAGGTAAACCCCAGCCAAATTTGCCTGTTTCAAGTTAGCACTTACCAAATGCGCGCTCCACAAATTGGCATCTTTTAGGTTGGCTTTTTCTAAATTGACGCCTTCCAGAAAAACTTCGCTCAAATTCGCCCCGGAAAGATTGCAACCTTGACATTCCCTCGCTGTCAGCAATTGCCGGACTTGATGCTTGACTGACGAACGGTTCGCTGCGACAATTATTAAACCTGTAGTTGCTAAGGCAATAATACTAAAAGTTACCAGCCAGAGCGCACTTACAATCTTCTTTTGTCCCGCCCGTCGAAACATCCGCTTGCAGCCCCTAAAAATATTTGGATAATTGTTCGTATTTATAACCTAGTTCCTTCCTTCCCCTGCCCCTATGAAAAAACAGTTAAAATTTAAATTACTCGCGATCGCACTTATTGTAAGCTTAGCAATAATCGGTGTCGGATGCGATCGCCTTTTCAAAAAACCCTTTCAACTTCCCGCCTCAGCCAAACAAGAACCCTGGCCAATTCAAACAGGCCTCCGAGCAGCCATCCTCCGTGACAACATACCAACAGTCAACCGCGTAGTTTTAGTACCCGACGAAGCCACCTTCTTAGCAGCAATCCAAAAATGGAATCTCAAAGGAAACTGGCCTATTCTCATCGAAGACAAAAAATATACGCCGATGTTTTTGCAGCGCTTTCAACCCGAAGAAATAGTGCGTTTGCCAAGCATCAAACAGCAACTGCCAAAAAATCAAAAACTCCAACAATTAATGCTGAACGCCTCAGCAGCAGCTTGGAATGCCACCGATACTCAAACTTTAAAAGCACAATGGAAGCAACTCGGCTGGGAACCCCCAGGAGTAGTAATCACATCAGAAAACGACCCGGCACGTTCTGCCGCAGTTGCCTTAGCAGCCGCTCACGGTCAACCTTTAGTCTTTCTAGAAGGCAACTTCGGAAAACCCAACGATACCCTCAATAACACACAGTGGAAAAGTCTGCAACTAGCAGTTACAAAAGCCGTCGAATCAACCGGATATTTTTACTCTCAACTTGCAGACCCGCTCGACACAATAACCATTGTACGCCAACTAGCAGTCAAATATCAATCTCCTGAAAAACCCGACGAACAACTAGCCGTTACAGACGGTTTGGGAAGACACCCCAACGGCGAACGCTGGGCGGCGGTCGGCTGGATTTACGGCTCGGAAGTACGATCGATCTATCAAGCCATGTGCGCCTTATTTCTTGATACCGAAACCGCAATGCTTTATGACAGTTACCCCAAGGAAGGAAATTGGGGAAAATATGAAATGGAGGAAGCAGCTAGCGGACTAAAAACCATAGGTTTGAATGTCGAAGTAGTGCAGAAACCAGAATCGAGCCTGGAAAAGTGGCGGAGTTTAGCCTCAAAACCGTGGACATTTGACTTAATATTAATGAATTCCAAAGGCTATCCCAAATCATTCCAAGTTGGCAACGGCGACGCTTCAGTTGAGGACATACCAAAACTCCTATTTCCCGCAGCAATCCACATGATCCACAGTTGGTCAGCAGCCGCCCCAGATGACAACAACACGGTTGCCGGAAGGTGGCTAGAAAATGGTGCTTACGCATATATTGGCAGCGTCAACGAACCTCTTTTATCTGCCTTTATTCCACCTAAATTAATGGTCGATCGCCTGAAGCGAGGCTCACCCTTTTTAATCGCAGCACGCCAGCTAGAATCCCCTCCCTGGAAAGTCGCCACCATCGGCGATCCGCTAATGTCGATCGCCAAACCCAGACCAAGAATTCCGCCCACTCAACAACCGATGTGATAGTAGGCGCGAGCGAGGGATTTAAAATTGGAGATTTGAGATTTGTGGTTGTAAGGTAAAATCTCAAATCGCCAATTCTTTAATTTTAAAGTTGTTTTTTACTGAGTTATATGATATTGGTAGTTCACTGATGCGATCTGCCTAACCACCCACAGGGTAAATATAGTTAATTAGCATTATCGCCAGAGTATATCTAAGTTTGAATGTAACTTAGCATACAATCACGCCAAATCCGCCGCTCCTCAGAATCAGTCATTCCACCCCAGTGGTCAGCCCAAAAAATTTCCCTAAAATAGGCCTTAATTAAGTTGTCAATTCCCGTAAAATAACTCAAAATGAAAATAAGAAATAAATTGTAATAATTATATAACTCCTCACGGAAGAATTAACCGCTAAATGAGAGCCACCCATCCTGTGGATCTGCCGCCACCCGGGCCAACCGCAGCAACTCCCCAAGCCTCCCGCCTAAGCCCGCTATTCAATCGCCTGCACCCGAGCCCAGAAACCCTCTTGCTCATCCTCTCCCTAGTCATCGGGGGAGTTACGGGCGCAGGCGTCGTCACGTTTCACTACCTCATCCACTTCATCCACAGCCTGATGCTGGAAGACTTCATGGGGGCGATCGCGTCGAAAGGCTCTTGGACGCTAGCCTGCATTCCCACCCTCGGCGGAGTCATCATCGGGCTGATGCGCTGGCGGTTTCGGGATTTTGGCCCGAATATGTCTTCCTTAATTGCAGCCACCCGCGGGCTGCAAGAACTCTCCCCCCTCAAACCCATCACCAAAATGGTGGCAGCCTCAGTTTCCCTCGGCACCGGCGCCTCCCTCGGCCCGGAAGCCCCCAGCGTCGAAATCGGCGCCAACTTCGGAATGCTGCTGGCTCAAGTCTTGCAGCTCTCCCCTGAACGGCAGCGCTTGCTCCTGGGCGCCGGAGCTGCTGCAGGTTTATCTGCCGGGTTTAACTCTCCCATCGCCGGAGTGTTCTTTGCCTTAGAAGTCGTGCTCGGCAGCACCTTCGCCACTTCCTCAGTCAGCGTTGTCTTGCTCTCCGCCGTAGTATCCGCGCTCATCGCTCAAATCTGCTTGGGAGCTCAGCCGGCCTTTTCTTTGCCGGTTTACGATGTCCGCAGCCCCCTAGAACTGCCTCTGTACATGGGATTGGGACTTTTGGCCAGCGGAGTGTCTCTAGCCTACACAGAAGCAATTCAATTGGCCGATCGCTGTTTTCAAGGAAAAATCCGAGGATTTGCTTGGCTCGGACGACTGCCCCGGCCGCTTCACCCGATCGTCGGCGGGGCCTGCGTCGGCTTAGTCGCCCTGCAATTGCCTCAAATTTTGGGTGTCGGCTACGAAACAGTCCAAGCAATGCTCCAAGATGTTAAATTTTCCTTGCCTTTGCTGCTGCTGCTGCTGTTTGTCAAACTGGCGATGACCGCAATCAGCCTCGGCAGCGGTTTAGTGGGCGGCATCTTCGCTCCGGCGATGTTTTTGGGAGCTTCCCTCGGTTCGGCTTACGGCCTCTTTTTGGAAATGCTGCCGGCAATGACCGATCGAGTCGCCGGTCCTCCCGCCTACGCCATGGTGGGAATGGCCGCCGTCCTCGCCGGCAGCGCCAGAGCGCCGCTGACAGCCATCCTGTTGATGTTTGAATTAACCCGCGATTATCGGATTGTCTTGCCTTTGATGGCAGCAGTCGGATTGAGCGTTTGGCTGGTGGAGTGGGTAAACCGCCGATCGACAGCTCACAGCCTCAACCTTCAGCAAATGGGCGTAGACGTGGCTCTCAATACACCGATCAAAGCCAGAGAACAGTTGCAGGATTGGGAAGATGTTCTGGGCGATCGCATCGTCACAGAACTGATTTCTTGCCAACTTCCGATCGACGGCGAACACAGTATCGAGGAGGCAGTGCTGGCTATGGCTAATGCACATTTACCAGAAGATGTCAAGCCTTTGCCTGAAACAAAATCAGCAGTCTGAGTGAGTTCGATTCCGGTTGCTTCCTCACCAAACTAATAGTCGAAAAGCACCCATCTGACAACCATGATATTTATCAACCCAAAAACCGATTACGCCTTCAAAAAAATCTTCGGTTCCTCAGAAAGCAAAGACATTCTGATTAGCTTTCTCAACGCTCTAATTTATGAAGGCAATCGCACCATCCAAGACTTAGAAATTATCAACCCAAATCTACCACCCAAACTTGAAGGCTTAAAAGATAGTTATCTAGATGTGAAAGCCAAACTTAGCGACGGCACTTTAGTAATTATTGAAATGCAGGTACTCATACCAATTTAATATGAAGCTGCATAGAATAAAGCTTCCAGAATGAAAGTGTAAGAAGATAGTGAACTCATTTCT
>NZ_JAUBRN010000088.1:0-17718 GCF_036701875.1 Microcoleus sp. MON1_C5
ATTAGCACCTGTACCGCCTGCTACATCGCAGCCGTACAGCATGATGTCTGCTTGTGGGGCTAGTGAACTTTGCCACTCTTCCAACTGGCTTTTGTATTGCTCTATATTATCGGAACCCAGAGCGGTATTGCCTAATTGTAGGCTGCCAGAACTGCCGTGAGAAATAATGTGAACCGAGTTTATCGCCCCCTGAGTAGAGGCGTATTTTTCCATCTCGGAGGTGATTTGTTCGATGCCGTTTTTGGTGCGATCGAGTATTACTACCTGCTGTCCCGGCAGCACTCCCGCTGTAATTGACTCGTAATCTTCCACGCCGGAGTCAATGAAGACTAAGGAGCGCAGTGGTCGTTTTTCTAAAGAAGATTGTGAGTTAATTTGAGCGAATGTAGAACTCATAGTGGAGACTCCATAAAGGGCATTATTAGTAGATACACCCCGGATTAATCTCATCAGGCTTATTTAATTATATCTTAACACCACCTTGAGAAAATGTACACTTTTAGATTTTTTTTTGTTTTATTATTTATTTGTATTCCCATATACCTGTTGCCGGATTTGTCGAAGGGAAGTTTTGGCCACTACCGCTGGGAATAGATAGCAAATTTTATCGGAATATTCAAATACATCCCGGTGTTACATACAACTTTTTTTAACTTTATGTGGCTAAGAGTAGCCTTCTCTTAGGTATTAGAAAATGGTGCACTAATTTTCCATTTCCTCAATTTTATTAATTATATTTAGGAGTTTTTAGGGGACTGTGATATTTTACGTGTATGCACAAGGTAGTACGGATTACCTACCTTTATTTCATTCCTCTAAAACTGAATAATGTACATTTTTAATAATTATATATGCTTTGAAATTGCTAGATATTCGATACACCCAAATACTGATGCTAAGGGGGTTGGGTCGCATTTACTAACAGTAAAAACTCTGATATTAAATAGAGGTTAATGGCTGGGGAGCAATTTGTTTGTAGGCGGGTGCGGACACTTTGAGGACTGCCCTCGTCCCTAAAAACGGGATTAAAATTATTCAGGGGGATTTGATAGGATTGCAGGTTGAGTCCGAGCAAATCGTTGATTGCGATCGCGCCTGCCTCCCTAATTACAATTGCATTCGAGTCCAGTCCCCCTCGGTACGTTCCACACCCTTCATTAAATCACTCTCCTTAATTAGCAAACAGTCGAGCGCGCCCACCGCCGTTGCTGAGTGTATCACTATCTCGATCGGCATAACACGAACCAAGTCCGCTGTTTTGAGTCAGAGAACTATGCGCTTTTGGCAATTGACTTCTGTATGGTTCGAGGTAATCCGAACTGAGGATAACAAAGCCTAATTGCAGTTTGCCGGAGCGGTCGCCAGAAGTTGTGCGAACTTTGTCAATTTCTCTAAGGATAGAGGCATATTTTTGAAGTGCCGAGGTAAATTTCTCGATGCAGTCAGATTCGCCAGCCAAAATTCTGGAAACAAAATATCCACCTTCATTGATGCTGGAGTCCTTGAATACAAAGCTTTTGGATGGGGGATTTGCGTATTCCGAGGCGGGAGTCGTTTCCCTTAAAGAAGTGAACATATTCCGTCCTCCAAAAGTGAGTTGAGCGCTAGATAAACCCTGGACTCTGACCGCCAGAAGCTGCCAGCTACCTTGTTTATTTCGCTCATTCTTATTTAACCTATCTATCAGTTTCCCCTATTTCTGCGGCACTGCCATCCGCGATCGCACGGAATTTATATTCTGCGTGTTTTCCCGGACTTCCGGCAAACGCGAAATTACCTATCGATCCCATATCCTATCCGTGATACCACTTTCAAAAAAAAATCCAACTGTAAGCAGGTGCTTCAAACCTCGATAGTATTCAGTCATTCCCCTCTCTAAAATCTAAAAGGGTATGACAGTTAATTTATTGGCATCGCAACTGCACCGCTCAAGATTCTGTGGAAGATGGCGGTTTTTTCCCGGCATTGCGAATATTAATAATCTTGTTGAGCGCCTCAAACCAAAAAGCAGCCCCCATAGAAATAGCTACGCCGCTCAATATCCAACCAAACAATTTTATTATCAAAGCCGACCACAATAAATTCCCCTGCTTATCTCGTTCTAAGCTGTTCTGTTCGCTCCATCCAAAAGGCAGAGCTACCTGATCCAAAGCTCGATCGACATCCTTTTGAACTTGTGTCAGACTGCTTAAATTATTTGATTTAGTCTTAGCATTGTTTGCCACCAACTGCTCAGCGTACAAATTAACATTCGATCGCAGCATCGAATCCTTCGATAACCGATTAATAATATTAATGCTATCAGCATTAGCAGCGACAGCAATCGCAGTTCCGAGCAAAATCGCTACCCCTCTGGCATTCCGCTTGTAAACACCAGAAGCACGCTGCATCGATTGGTCAAACCAAATTTCAATTTCTTTCTGAAACCGCTGCAACTGCTCTTGAGTATCTCCGCCGCCTTTTTCAGCGCGCTGCGCTAAAATATAAAGGCTGCGTTTCAAAGATTCTGGCATACTGTCCAAGGTTTCTTGAATTTGTTGATAAATTGGACTCTCCTCTTTGATATCCATAATTTCTGCTACCGTATCTTGACTTTTTTTAACAGTAGTTAACAGATTGCTGAAACTCGGTTGCAGTTGCCCCAGCAGCGCCACCCGCTCAATTTTGCTGTCAAAACGAGCCTTGACAAATGCCATATGCCTCTGAAATTCTCTCCCTGCTAGCTCGGTTTCTGGTAGATAAACCTGAGAATCATTAATATAAAATCCTAACTTTTCCGACATCCGATCTAAGCTGTTGTTCAAACTTGCTAAATTGTTTTGATAATCTTCAACAACTCGATTGAACTCCGCAGTCAGCCACCTAAATTCTTGCTCAATAATCGGTTTAGTAGCATCCGGCAAACTCAGATTTTGTCCAATCTGTTGAATTTGTGCTAATTGTAAATTTTTAAATCTTTCCAATCGGGTTTTAGAGATAGAGCTGAGCAAACTAGAAACCTTTAAAGTCTCCAAAAGGCTAGCCGAAAAACACTCGGCTGGAATATAAGAAGGCCCACTCGATTTATTGCCGAAAACATTTTTAGTACCCGTAACTCCGTGGTAAAAATCCCCCATGCGGTGCGTAACAGAACGGAATCCCTCTGATAAAAGCCCTTTCGCGCCCTGATTCAAATCCTTGATCATGGGATTGGTGTAAATCGAATTGGCCAATTGTCCGACTCGCTTAAATTGCAGGGGATCTTTGGCGCCTTCGCTGCCGCCAGAAATCAGCACTTCGATCGACTTCTTTAAATGTTCCGCCCGCCACTGCAAAACAGTAGCAATCAGTTCCTGAATTTCCGAAGCTAGCAAGCTTAAAGTCAGGTAGATAAAGACTAAGCCAATGATAATATCTATAATTACAGGCAAGTTCATGGTATTTTCCTAGTCGCAAATAACTGCTTTCTAAGTTTACCTTCAGTTTGGGACGCTCAAAACTCTCTTAACTTATGTCAGAAATCTTTCCATTCCTGGGCCGCAAACCGAAAAATCGCTGGAATGACAGCTTTACAGACAAAGTGTGGATGCTGGCTTTTCTGTGGGCTGCAGTGCTGATTTTCGGGCTGAATCTGGGCGGCGTGGCTTTGCGGGATTGGGATGAAGGCATTGCAGCGCAGGTAAGCCGCGAAATTTGGCGCGGCAACTTAAATTGGCTGTATCCGACGATCGACTCTATGCCTTATGTCAACAAACCGCCGCTGGTACACTGGCTAATCGGGCTGTGTTTTGCAGCAGGCGGCGTCAGCGAATTGACGGCGAGGTTGGTACCGGCAATGCTGACGGCCGCTTCTGTGCCTCTGCTTTACGCCATTGGCAGGGAGTTGTTTCCCAGACGGTCGATCGCCATTTTTTCTGCCTTCGTTTATCTGACGCTGTTACCGGTGGTGCGGCACGGACGTTTGGCGATGTTGGATGGGGCGGTTTTGTGTTTTTTGCTGGGGGCGATGTGGTGTTTGCTACGATCGCGCCGCGACTTGCGCTACGCTTTGGGGGCGGGGATTGGGTTCGGACTCATTTGCCTCACTAAGGGCGTCATGTTGGGGCTGCTGTTGGCTGCTGTTGGCTGTATTTTTTTGGTTTGGGATACCCCGCGACTCCTCACTTCTGGGTATCTTTGGGGCGGATTGGCGATCGGAACATTGCCAGTAGCTGCTTGGTATTTTGCCCAATGGCTGCACTACGGCCAATATTTCATCCACACTAATTTAGTTAACGAATCTTTCCGGCGCATTTCGGAACCTGTGAGCAGTCACAAAGGCCCGCCTTGGTATTATCTTTTAGAAATTTTAAAATTAGCTTGGCCCTGGCAGTTATTTTGGCTGCAAGGGCTGCGTTTGAGTTGGGAAAATCGCAGTTTTCCCGGGCCAAAATTAGTATTGGTTTGGACTGGAGTATATCTGCTGGCTATTTCTGTGATGACTACTAAATTGCCGTGGTATGTTTTGCCAATTTATCCAGCTTTTGCTCTAGCCGTTGGCAGTTATCTCGCTGAAGTTTGGGAGCAACTGTGGCTGCCGCCAGAGCCGGTCAAAGAGGAAGCAGAAGAACGTTTTTATGCTATTTCTTTGTTGCCTCATCCCGCGATTTTGGCAATGCTGGGTGTAGTTGCTGTCGTCGGTTGCGTGTACTTCAGTGGCTGGGTACGGATCGGGGGACAAATTATGCCTCCCGAGCGTGATTTGCAGTTAATGCTGATGGTTGTAGCTTTGACAATGACAATGGCGGCCGTGTTGCTGCACCGCAAAGACCGGCAGTTTATATTAGTTTTAATTTGGGGAACTTACCTGACGCTGTTGGTATTGGTCGCTTCAGATAACTGGGTTTGGGAACTGGCGGAGGATTATCCCGTTAAGCCGATCGCCGAAATTGTCCGCACAGGAACTCCGGCCGGTCAACAAGTGTTTACTTCTCACCGCTTGGGCCGTCCCTCCCTGAATTTTTACAGTCAACGCCAAGTTATTGTGGCCGACGCGCCGACGCTCAAACAGAAATGGCAAACTCTTCCTCAACCTTATTTTCTGTTAGAAAAACCAGTTTTAAAACATTTAGGTTTGCAGAATGCTGAGATTGTCAAAACAGCCGACGATTGGGTTTTGGTAACTAAAAAGTAAGTTAATAGTTAACAGCCCCCTCCTTAGAGTGGGTGAGACAACTTTCGATTGTCTAATGTTGCTTCAGATTGACAGCCTTACCCGGAGGGGACTTGAATTTATGAGAAATCAATCGGACAGGCTCTAACCGCTAACAATCAACAGACTGCATTTCTATTTTTAACGCCGTTTCGACTCTTTGATACTCGGCCTCAACCTGTTCTAAAAGCGCGCAGGCCGGATCGGGTAAAGGCTGGTTAGCATTCGTTCCCATGCGGCCCATGATTTCGAGTTCCTCGCACAGCTCAAACAAGCGAAAAGCACCGAGAGTACCGCTAATCGACTTTAAAGAGTGAGCCGATCGCCGCAAAGCCAGCGGATCGGCGTTGCTCAAGGCCATAGAGATGCCTTGCAGCAGTTCAGGAGCTGTTTCGAGGTAAATCTCGATCGCCTCGTCCAAAGCTTCCACTTCTCGCAGTCCCTCTATAATCTTGGCACTCAGGGAATCGTGGCTCTGTGACAAAGCCCGATCGAGATTTGATGCACCGCGATCGTCGAGTGCGGGCGAATTGGGAATTGTCAGTTGTGGATTTCCTGCAACAGCCACATTCGATCGCACTTCTAATTCACTCGTTTCTCCGATCTGTTCCGCCGGGGCATCCAAACAAACAATCGGCTGCAGGCGATCGAATGCGGAGTTCGATCGAGATTTACACCCGAGCAAAGCTCGCACCAATTGGTCAATGGCGATCGGCTTGCTCAAATAGTCGTCCATCCCCGCAGCCATACACTCTTCGCGATCGCCCTGCATCGCATTTGCCGTCATCGCCACAATCCAAGGTCTCGTCGATTTTCGATTTTCGATTTTCGATTTTCGATTGTTAGATTCCTCCTCAGTCAATTTTGGATTTTGGATTCTGGATTTTCGATTATTAGATTGCTCATCTGTTGCGAAAACTTTCGATCCTCCCGTGGGATTTTTGGTCGAGTCTAGATTATTAGATTGCTCATCTGTTACGGAAATTTCTGATTCTCCCGTGTGATTTTCTAAAGTTAAATCTGCTGAAAATTGCTCGCGGATGCGGCGGGTAGTTTCCAGTCCGTCCATTTCCGGCATTTGCACATCCATCAGCACCACATCGTAAGGCTGGCGGCGCAAAGCTTCGAGCACTTCGATACCGTTTCCCGCCACATCCGCGCGATACCCCATCCGCTGTAAAATTTGCAAAGCCACCTTCTGATTCACCAAATGATCGTCAGCCAACAGAATCCGCAGGGGTAAGTCCTCAGCCAGCACGGGTATGCTTTGCAAGAAAGGCCCGCTAGTGCGCTGCCCTTTAAATTCAGTTGTCTGTTCTCCAAAAATATTGATTAAAACATTGTAAAGCTGAGATTGTTTGATGGGTTTATTCAAAAAAGCAGCAAAATCCATCTCCATAGCAGGAGAGTTAATTTCTTGCCTGCCGATCGAAGTTAGCATCACTAACGGCAACTTTTCGCAATCAGGATACCGGCGAATTTGCGCCGCTAAAGCTAAGCCGTCCATTTCCGGCATTTGCATATCCAAAACTGCCAAGTCAAACATCTCTTTAGCAGCCAGCCAATCTAAAGCCAAATGAGCCGAAGCTGAAGCCCTAGCCACCATTCCCCAAGACTGAGCTTGGAGAGTCAAAATTCTGCGGTTGGTAGCATTGTCATCGACAATTAAGACTCGCTTGCCAGCTAATTCAGGTTGAGAATTGCTCAAGCTAACTGGTAAGCAACTGTTGCAGGCAGAAACGATCGTACTGAAATAAAAAGTAGAGCCAACGGATTTCGTATTTTGGCCTAGCGGCTTGTTGCTGAGTACAGATTTGCCAGAGGCGTATTTTTCGGCAATTTCGCAAGATTCTGCCCATCCCAAATCAAAAACTGCCGACGATCTAAAATCAGCAGGAGGATTGCCCGCGACACTACCCATACTTTCCACCCACATCCTGCCGCCCATCATTTCGGCCAAACGCTTGCTAATTGCCAAACCCAATCCGGTACCGCCGTACTGCCTGCTCGTTGAAGAATCAACCTGGCTGAAAGATTTAAATAGCCGATCCATGCGATCGCTCGGAATGCCGATACCGGTATCTTTGACCGCAAAATGTATTTCGTATGCTGGGTTAATTACTACCGGTTCGCCATTAATTGCTGGCGGTTCTTTAGCGTTAGCCGCTGACACTGAAATCTTTTTGGCAGTCACCGCAACCACTACTTCTCCAGCTTCGGTAAATTTAACCGCATTACTGAGCAAGTTGATTAAAATTTGCCTCAAGCGGGTGCTATCGCCGATCGCCGTTGCCGGTACTGTACGATCGATCAAGTAACCCACTTCCAGTTTTTTTTCTGCCGCCTTGGCAGCTACCAAGTCTAGAGATTCCTCAATGCAAGTGCGGATGTCAAACGGATGTTCCTCCAAGTCCAATTTGCCCGACTCAATTTTGGAGAAATCTAGAATATCGTTGATCAGCGTCAGCAAGGCATCGCCGCTGCTGCGGATAGTTTCTACAAAATCGCGCTGTTCGCGAGTTAAGGGGGTATCCAGCAGCAAACCGGTCATGCCGATGACTCCATTCATCGGAGTGCGAATTTCGTGGCTCATGGTGGCTAAAAATTCGCTTTTGGCTCTAGTAGCCGCCAGTGCTTGATCGCGAGCTTTTGCCAAATCTACGTCGGTTTGCTGGCGTTCGAGTTCGCTTCCCACCCACTGAGCCATCAGTTTCACCAACTCTCTGTCTACAACTCGGAACGGTTCTGTCACAGGAGTCGGAGAAAAGAAGCACAGAGTGCCGTAAACTTCACCTGCCACCGTGACGGGAATGCCCATGTAAGCTTCGATGGGGAAGGCTCGATCGTCGCTGTTGAAGGAAAAACCCGAAAATCTTACCGATTCAAAGTAAATCGGTTCTTTTGCCATTGCCGTAGCCACGCAGAAGGTTTTTTCCAGATCGTAGATTTGTTCTTTGACGATCGACCTGTCGGGACACTCAACAGCCATTATTTGATAGTTGTCGCCTTGAATGCGGGACAAAATTCCCACGGACAGGCCTAAATGCCGGCATCCCATTGCCAGCAGTTCTTGGAGGCGCAAATCAAAGGTAGAGAGGTGGTTGAGCGGGTCTGTACGAGGAGCCGAAGTCACTTGGTACAACGCTTTTATTGCAGCTTCGCTTTCTCGCAGTTCTTGTTCTGTTTGCTTCCGCACGCTGATGTCCCGGGAAATGCCGATAATTTCTTGGACTTCGCCGGTTTGGGGATCGCTGATCGTGCGGCCGGTGGTTTCAAACCAAATGTATTTGCCGTCTTTGCGGCGGATGCGGTAGCTGACGGTGTAAGTAACTGGGAGCGCCAGGACTTTCCAGTGAGCTTTGGCAATGGTTTCTAAATCGTCGGGGTGAAAATAATCGTTGGGGACGCGGCCGATGAGTTCCGAAGGTTCGTATCCCAGCAAAGCCCGGCTGGCTGGGGAGACGTAAACAAACACGCCTTTGGGATCGTGTCTGGTGATCATGTCGGTTGAGTTTTCGGCCATCAACCGATAGCGGTCTTCGCTTTCATTACGTTCGAGTTGAGAATTGCCCAATGCTTCTAGCATTCGGTTAATGGCGTCGGCCAAGCTTGAGAGTTCATCTGCTCCGGCCATATGAACTCTCAAGCTTGGGTCGCCGTTGGCTGCGATGTTGCTGACGCTGGTGCTCAAGGAAGCCAATCTCGCCAAGACTAAGTTTTCTAGCAACAGCAGGGTGATCCCGCTAAATATTAAACCTACTGCCAGTATTGATAAGGTAAACAGCTCCAAGGTAGCCTGACCTTGGCGGGAGATGATGCGATCTGTCTCTACCCGCAGCAGCAACGCTAGGTTGCCGTGGATGTCGCGAATCAGGGCGTATCCTGCGACGAAGGTGTCGCTGAGTGGCTCGACTAAAATTTCTACTGATTTGAGGTGGGAAATTTTGAGTTTGAGATTTTCCAAATCCTGCCTGGATGGAGCCATGGCCTTGGCGCCGTGCGCGGAGTAGTTCGTGGCTCCGACTTTAAAATCCAAACTCGGCAATCTAAAATCTACTGACAGGTGAGTTAGTTTTGAAAGCAAACCGATTTCGCTGCTGTCGAGATAGCGTCCCACGATCAGCGTCCCGCGCGGCGGGCCTTGGGCGTTGCTGTTAAAGATCGGCTTTGAAGCAATCAGCAGCGTGGCTTCGGGCAGGGTGAGGACGCCTGTTTTGGCGGCGGGGCGATCGCCCGAGACTGTCGGTGAGTCGAGCAGCGCCTCGGTCAAGTGCTGTTTTAAGCTTTCGGGAATCGGGATTTCGGTTTGGGATTTAAGGTCGAAACCTTTGCTGAAGATCGTCTTACCGTTGGAGTCCAGCAGCACCAATAAGTTTAGTCTCAAGTAAATAAATGTCGAATCGACGAAATTTGACTTGACAAAATTTTCGTTCCGTGTTTCGACGAAAGAGTAAGTATCGTCCCACTCGGCGTAATCTTGGGCGCTGGTGTCTAAATTCGACAAGTCATCATCTAATGCGTCCAAAGCCCGTGCGACATCCTGGCGGACGTACTGTGCCTCCAGGTTGTGAAAATCATGCAGCAAAATAGTTGATGCAGTGGCATAGAGAACCACAATCAGGCTGATCAGCGCTGCACCGATGATTAATAGTGTTTTTTTTCGGAGTTGCATGGCGTCGCCCTCCTCACGGTGCTACTAGGCAACTAGCCAGGAGAGGTTTGAGACGTAGGTTGTTTAGCATTGGCGATCGCAGGCCTGCGTGTTTGGACTGTTCTGGGGTGACGAGAGCAAAGCCCTTGGTATTTCCAAGGTATCCGGTATGTTGCCCCCCACAGTCAGTGTAGTATTTTCACAGCTTTAGTTCCCTATTATGCACAACCTATGACCTACAAGTTATAACCTGACGATCGGCATCTTCAAAGGAAACGGGCGATCGAACTCAAAACAGTTCGCGTTTGATACTGACGCAGCCAGGGAGGCGGGCGGGGGAGCATCCCACTTTTTCACAGCCAAGCTAGAAGAAATTGGAGTTTTGAGGCAGGAGGCAGGAGGCAGAAGGAAAGAGGAAGAAGCAAGCAGCCAGAAGAAGTATTTTTACAAATATTTTTACAAATATTCAGATGCTCCCGGTGGGCGGTTGGTAGAACAGGCGTGCTGGGTTGAGAACCCTCACTATTATTGTACCTAAAAATATTGAGGAGAGAGCGGACTGGCGCGGCGAGTTGGGCCTGCCAAAAGGTTCTCATTCCCATAGCTGTTTTAATTTTTGTCGTTGAATAGCAATCGTTGCAGGAGTAGGGGAATAAGCCCAAAAGCCTATCCAGCCTAGAAGCTTGAACCGCCTGCAAAAATTGTTATAGCAGAGGCTAAGAATATCCGGCGACTTTTCATTTATTACATCCTAAAATAAAATATACAACAATCACAAAAATAAGTTTTTTACTTTTCTATTTTGAATTAATCAAAACTGCTAATTAAGATTTATAAATTCACAGTTTGCACAATCCTCAACAAACGGGTAGGAACGGGTTTACCCATAACATTATTCAACAGTACCCACAAATTAATACAAACCCGTTCCCACTTTCCGATCAAATCCTTTACTAACATTAGTGCCTGATATCAGTAGAAACTCATATCAGGCACTATTTGCAATCCGACGATCGCAACTTGAGTCTTTTTTACCGGATGACGGCTAAAGCACCGGCGCCTGCAGCAGCAGCGGCCGAGGAAAGAGCCGTGAAAAACAGCCACCAAGAGGCAACTTCTGCTGCTTTCCGGGTTTCTTCGGCTTGTTTTTCGGCTTGCAGTTTGATGCTTTCGAGGCGAAGCTGCGCCTCTTGCTGCAAGCGTTCTGCTCTTTGCAAGACGCTGTTGCGGCTTCTTTCAATTTGGTCGATCAAGCGGTTGGCATCTGCTTCGGAAATGTCCTCGCGGGAACTCATTAGTGCTACTAAAGTATCGCGGTTGAAATGACCCAGCCGATCGCGCAAAGCGTCAAATCCGGCTTGCGGATCGTCAAATAACTTCCGCACGTCCCGCGTAATGCCTTCGTAGTTGAGTTCAGGGCGATCGAGCGAATTGAGGTAATCCCGAATTTTTCCGAGAATCCCGTCAATTACCGACTGAATACCCTCCTGTATTTTCTGAATTTGCATTGCGAACTCGTCACGCACCGACAAAATTCCATCGACAATGCGATTGGCTTCTGCTTCAGAAATATCCGGCCGCTGAGACAGCAGAGAAACAACTGTAGCTCGATCGATGTGTGACAAGCGCTCGCCCAAACTGTAAGCGCCGACTTTCGGGTCATGCAGCAGCAGTTGCAAGTCGCGCTTGATGGCGTCGGGATTTAATTCATCCTTGCCTGTATTACGCAAATAATCTTGTAAAACACTCTGAAAATCCTGCACTTGGCTTTGCATCCGCTTTGCCAAACGGCGCGGCGCTTTCACAATCGAGCCCAGGGTTTCCTGCACTTGGTCGATAATTTGATTGACTTGTTCCTCGCTCAAATCTTGTCTCTGAGAAAGCAGTTTCACCAAAGTATCGCGATCGACTTGAGACAGGCGGCCCCGCAGCGCTAAAGCTCCTTCTTTGGGATTTTCCAGCAGTTTTGTCAAATCCCGCTTAATCCCTTCTGGATTGAGTTCTGATTTGCCCGTATTGCGGAGGTAATCTGCAAGGGCGGTTGTTGTATTGTCGTACTGATCCTTAGCTTTTTCCGCCAACTTTTGCGGGGTATGCAGGGCGCTGTGCCAAGTTTCTTCAGTGCTGTCGAGAAGCTGATTTACTTGGTCTTCGCTGAGGTCTTTCCGCTGAGATAGCAATTTTACCAAACTTTGGCGATCGAACCTAGAAGCTCTAGCTCTCAGCGCCCACATTCCCGCTTCCGGGTTGTCCAGCAGCGTTTTGAAATCGCGCTTGATGCCTTCGGGATTGAGTTCTTCTTTGCCCGTAGACTTCAAGTATTCTTGTACTCTTTGCCACTGATTGTCTAGTCGGGCTTGCGCTGCTTCTTGCAGACCTTTAGCATCTGCTAAAACTACATCTCGCGTCCTTTCCAACTCTTGAACAATCTGTTCTACTTCCTGGAATCCGAAGTTTTCGCGACCTCGGAGAATTTGCACAAAACTGTCGCGGGTGTAAGGAGAAAGCCGATCGCGCAACTGTTCGTAACTAGCGTCGGAATCCTCTAAGATTTTTTTGAAATCCCTCCCGATACCTGCTGCTGTCAGTTCTTCTTTCGGCGTCAGTTTCAAATAAGTTTCCAGTCGCCACTGCAAATCGCGAGATTTTTCTTGCTCCTCAGCAAAGATTACGGTTTGTAAAACGCGCTGTCTAATTGCTTCTAATTCCTGGGAAATTTGTTTAATTTTGTCTTGGGTAAAAACACCTCTACTAGCCAGGATTTCGGCAAAATTAGACTGTTTTAGTTTTTCTAATTCGCGGCGCACAGTTCCTGGATCGGCCGTAGGATCGTAGAGAACGTCCCGAAATTCGCGCTCGATGGCTTGGGGGTTCATCTGCCACGAATAAGTGTTGAGTAGGTAGTTTTCTACGTCTGCACGAATTGGGCTGTAAGTTACGGGTTCGCCTTTGACTTGAGCGTTAATTTTATCAGTTTGCTGGGTAACTTTGTCTTTAGCTTCTTTGAGCTGACCCACTACTTTTTCAACATCCAAGTCAGAAATATCCGTGCGACCCAATACTATTCCCATTAAAGCATTGACTGCCATTGTCGTTGCTTGGGACATCATGGTCGGGCTTTGTCCAGAATTTTGACCGCCCAGATTACCGCCCAGATTGCTGAGGACTTTTTCTACCCTACTTGCCAATTTATCTGAGACCAAATCTCCCGATTTGGCAGATTTGAGATAGTCTACTAATTGGGCGATGCCGTCTGATTGCTGCCCTTGTTTTCCTACTTGTTTCCAAGCATCTTGAAGTTGGTCTACAATCCGGTTTACGTCGCGTTTTGATAAGTCCGATCGCGAACTTACTAAATCTACGAGAGTTTGCCGATCGAGATTCGGCAAATTTTCGGTTGCAATGGTTTTTAGTTGGGGATCGTTGAGCAATTTTTCAAACTCGCTACGCATCCCTTTGATGTCTAATTCTGGCGGTTTGAGGCTTTGGATGTAGTCTTCGACGTTTTCCCGCAAGCTTGTGGGGTCGATCGCGCTACCCAGTTCGTGGCCCACTGCTGCTGCTGCTGCTTTCGCGGTGGCGACAACTTGGTTGCTGGCTGCTTTTGCGCCGATGGCCGAGGCTGCGGTGCCGACAATCGCTTGAAAACCTGATGTGGCGGTGTTGACGACGGAACCGATCAAGGAACCGACGGTGGTGGAACTCACCCAAACAAGCATTGAGAAATAGGTTGCCCACACGACTAAACCGACGATCGCACCTAAACCGGGACTGCTAATCAAGCTGAGCTTAACTGCTAGCAAGCAAGCAAAGAATAGGGCAATGGTGACGGTGACTAGCGTCCAAGTACCTACCTTTCGGCCGATGTGGCGGACTGGGGAGCTGCCGCTATCGGAGTGGTGACCGTCGTCGTCGTGGGATTGTCCCATGTACGAAAGGCCCGCGGCTACTGATAAATTTGTTAGCAATAGTTGGAAAGCGCAGGCGAGTACCACTCCAGCTATCAAGGCGATAAAAAATTGCGGCCCGGAATAGAGGAGTGCTGCGTCTTCTGTGTTTGTAGTAGTCTGCTCTACTGGCACTTGGGCCAGCCAGAACCCGATGTTATACAGTTGTGGATTTATTGGCAAATTTTGATACATAGTATATTCCTCGTTAAGGAGTGGGTGCGCGCGCTCATTGGCGCAAGTTAACCAATGTATAGTTTTAGACTCATGCCCCCAATGGCAAGCATCGCCTTATTGACGAGCTAAAGCATCCCCCTACAGTTGGAAGTCTAGAAATATGTCTGTGGCCGGCTGTCACTTTAGAAATATTTGTGCTATGTAAATTGGCAGTTGTGAAGTTGTTAGTTCTCAGGTATGAGTCAGGTGCGCTGCGGCGCATCCGAGATAGATGGTAGTAATGGTAAGTCGGATTAAAATAAGGGCAGAGGAAAATCTTTGGTCGATCGATATTAAGAGTCGGCACAGAAGCCCCGACAAATTGTTCACAATTCATCAACCAAGGCCATAGCAAATTAGTTTTCAAGGAATTCTATAGTGCAGCGAGAAAGTCATGCAATTATTATTGGTGGAAGTTTAGCAGGACTGTTGGCCTCTAGAGTATTAGCAAAACACTTCGACCGAGTAAGTATTGTTGAACGAGATTTTTTTCCTGAAAAACCCGCACCTCGCCCCGGGATTCCTCAATCCCGTCACCTTCACATCCTTTTAAATCGGGGGAAAATCATCCTAGAAGAGTTGTTTCCCGGCTTGGAAAACGAACTGGTAGCTGCTGGTGCTCCTAGGTTAAATCCGAAGTCGATCGGGTGGTTTAGTCCGGCGGGTTGGGCCCCGCAATTTAGCCCGGATCTAAATGATTTAATTATGTTCAGTCGGGATTTACTGGATTGGCAAATTCGCCGCCGGTTGGCTGAAAATACGAACGTGCATTTCCTCGAAGGAGGCACAGTAACGGGGTTGCTGGCGAATGCCTCATGCACGGAAGTTGCTGGCGTGTCGGTGCGTTTTCGCGATCGCCAAAACCCGGGTAACATCCATGCAGAAAATTTGTATGCAGATTTAGTAGTCGATGCTGGCGGCAAAGTTTCCAAAACACCTCAATGGTTGAAAAGTTTGGGCTATGAACCTCCGCAAGAAACCGCTATCAATGCTTTTGTCGGCTATGCCAGCCGCATCTATGAAGGCAGCGGTAAATTGTCAGACACTGCGCCAGTATTTGTGTCAACCGCACCGCCATTTCGCACCCGTGGCGGTGCAATTTTTCCGATCGAAGGCAATCGCTGGCTGGTGATTCTCATCGGGGGCGATCGCGATTATCCCCCGACCGACGAAGCAGGTTTTCTAGAATTTGCCCGCACTTTGCCAACCCCGACAATTTATGATGCAATTAAAGACGCAGAAGCGATAACACCTGTTTATAGTTATCGAGGTACAGAAAACCGTTTGCGCCACTACGAGCGGCTCCCTCGTTACCCTGAAAACTTAATAATTATCGGTCATGCAGTTTGCGCTTTTAACCCGATATACGGACAGGGAATGACGGTTGCTGCGCTGGATGCTCAGATGCTAGATGAATGTTTGCACAAGCAAAGAAAGCGGTATCCAGAAGGCAATTTAACAGGCTTTGCCCGAATATTTCAACAAAAACTAGCAAAATTACACACTATTCCGTGGATATTTGCCATCAGTCAGGATTCTCGCTATCCGGGAAGTGAAGGTGCAAAACTAAACCTCGCTACGCGGCTGACAATTGATTACATGGATCTGGTGTTAAAAGTGCTCGTCAGAGATGCTAAAGTTTGTCAAGCTTTTTTGGAAGTTCTGCACATGATTGAGTCCCCGGCTGTACTTTTTCATCCCAGTATTGCGCTTAAGGCGATCGGGCAATTAGTCACCGGAAGTCAGAAGACCGAATTAAGATAAAGAGTTTATACAGAATCAGGTTATTTTTGTCAATTATATTTTTTCAGTACCGATGAATGGAGATAAACGCAGATGAAATCCTATTCATCTGCGTTTATTTAACCTGATATGATGTCCGCTAGAACCTGGATGATAAAAGTGGTTGGTAGTGAGGGTTGAAGTCCTCATACTTTTATGAGGAAGCACGTGTTTACTACAAATTTATAACTGTTATTTTAGCGGACATGAGATCAAAATGTTCGGAAATCGTTGACAGCAATTAGGCTGGCGGTGACTCCGGTTAACGAAGCAATTACTTCTCTACTTCCCTTTAATTTAATCAGCGCGCTATTATTGTTTTGAGTTATTTCTAACTGGTTAAAAGTCAGACCTCCCGACAATCCGATGAAGTCCTGACCTTTGACAAAATCAGAGATAATATCGAATCCGCGATCGACACCTAAGACAAAAGTATCGTTGCCCAAACCTCCGATCAGGCTGTCATCCCCTAAATCTCCCGACAAGAAATCATCGCCAACGCAGCCGAGTAAGGTATCATTATCTTCACCGCCGTAAATTGTATCGTTTCCTTCGCAGCCGTCGATTAAGTCCTTATTCTCGTTGCCGCTGAGGAAGTCATCTCCTGCACCGCCGCACAAAGTATCGTCTGCGAGTTGTCCGAAGAGAGTATCATTGCCTTCGCTGCCTAGAATTAAATCCTGAGCTTTTCCGCCCAATAGGATATCGTTTCCTTTGCCACCGTCGATAAAATCATTACCTCGATTGCCAAAGATTAAGTCATTATCTTCTTTGCCGTTAATTGCATCGTTGCCCTCATTACCAAAGATAATATCTTCACCAAAACCACCAAGAAGGAAGTCGTTTCCTTTGCCACCAAATAAGAGGTCGTCTCCTTTGTTGCCGTCAATGAAGTCATTGTCTTCATTGCCGTTGAAGATATCCTTAAATTCGCCACCAAATAGGTTGTCGTTGCCAGTTAAAGCATCAAAGATATTGGGACTGTTGCTGCCAAAATATGCGTCCTTTCTGGGAGTACCAATTAGAAGACCGGGACGACCATTGATAATATTATCAATTTGTTCGTTGGGTTTGTTGAGATTGGGATACTCAATTTTATCGCAAATGCACTCTGTATCCGGAATGTTAACAGGCGTAGGCGTGGGTACGGGTGCTGGAGTCGGCGTGGGTACTGGTGTTGGAGTCGGTACGGGTGCTGGAGTCGGCGTGGGTACGGGTGCTGGTGTTGGAGTCGGTACGGGTGCTGGAGTCGGCGTGAATACGGGTGCAGGTGTTGGCGTGGGTACGGGTGCAGGTGTCGGCGTGGTTACAGGTGCAGGAGTTGGCGTGGTTACGGGTGCAGGTGTTGGCGTGGGTACGGGTGCAGGTGTCGGGGTTGGAGTTGGTGTGGTTGTGACTGTGGCCGCTATTGGGAAATCAAAGGGATTTTCGTCACTATCATCATTGACAAATTGCAGCGTACCTGTTTTATTTCCTGCTGCTGTGGTATCTACTTGAAGAAGCAAATTAGCACTCGCGCCGGCTGCCACAGTTGCAGGTAAGGTTCCGACTAGGCTAAATCCAGTTGGTAAGGTAAGGTTGCTGAGGTTTAAAACTGCTGTACCGAGATTTTTGACGGTAAAGGTTTTGTTGAGAGTCGTGCCAACTATGACGCTACCAAAGTCGAGCGCACTTGCAGTACCATCAGCTATATCTGTTGTCCCGTCTAAAACTTGAATTTCTGGTAATGGTGTGGTTGTGACGGAGGCCGCTATGGGGAAATCAAAGGGATTTTCGTCACTATCATCATTGACAAATTGCAGCGTACCTGTTTTATTTCCTGCTACTGTGGTATCTACTTGAAGAAGCAAATTAGCACTCGCGCCGGCTGCCACAGTTGCAGGTAAGGTTCCGACTAGGCTAAATCCAGTTGGTAAGGTAAGGTTGCTGAGGTTTAAAACTGCTGTACCGAG
>NZ_JAUBRN010000089.1:0-17094 GCF_036701875.1 Microcoleus sp. MON1_C5
TTCACCCTTGCTAATAGCAGTAACTTTAGCCTCACTCTCAATGGCTTAAGTGCGGATGCGGATGTCCACTTACTCGACAGCACAGGTACTACCGTTCTTCAAAGTTCTACTAACGGTGGCACTGCTGCCGACTCAATTAGTAGAACCTTGAGTGCAGGTGCTTATTATGTGCGGGTGTATCCCTACAGTGGCTCGACTACTTACAATCTCTCGATGTCGGCTGTTCCTAACTTGTCTGCGGTGACCGTCAGTGCCCCAGATGCCAGTGCAGCAGAAGTGAATAGCGGTCTACCTGCGAATCCGGGGATGTACAGAATTAGTCGTACTGGCGGCAGTACCACCGCACCCCTAACAGTGCCTTATACCCTCAGCGGTACGGCTACCAATGGTACGGACTACACTTCCCTCAATGGCACTGCCACAATTGCCACAGGTCAGACTTTTGTGGAGGTGCCATTGAATGTGATTAATGACACTTTAATTGAAAACCCTGAAACCGCAATTCTGACTCTATCTTCTTCCCCTAACTACACTCTGGGAGCGACTAAAGCTGCTACGGTCAATATTGCTGATAACGATGTTGTCCCGAGCGATCTGGCGCCTAATACTCTGCCTACAGCACGTGCAGTTACGGTGGGTTCTACTTCCACTACCTGGAGTGATTGGGTAGGACCACAAGACACTAACGACTACTATAAGTTCACCCTTGCTAATAGCAGTAACTTTAGCCTCACTCTCAATGGCTTAAGTGCGGATGCGGATGTCCACTTACTCGATAGCACAGGTACTACCGTTCTTCAAAGTTCTACTAACGGTGGCACTGCTGCCGACTCAATTAGTAGAACCTTGAGTGCAGGTGCTTATTATGTGCGGGTGTATCCCTACAGTGGCTCGACTACTTACAATCTCTCGATGTCGGCTGTTCCTAACTTGTCTGCGGTGACCGTCAGTGCCCCAGATGCCAGTGCAGCAGAAGTGAATAGCGGTCTACCTGCGAATCCGGGGATGTACAGAATTAGTCGTACTGGCGGCAGTACCACCGCACCCCTAACAGTGCCTTATACCCTCAGCGGTACGGCTATCAATGGTACTGACTACACTTCCCTCAATGGCACTGCCACAATTGCCACAGGTCAGACTTTTGTGGAGGTGCCATTGAATGTGATTAATGACACTTTAATTGAAAACCCTGAAACCGCAATTCTGACTCTATCTTCTTCCCCTAACTACACTCTGGGAGCGACTAAAGCTGCTACGGTCAATATTGCTGATAACGATGTCCCTCCCGATCTGGCGCCTAATACTCTGCCTACAGCACGTGCAGTTACGGTGGGTTCTACTTCTACTACGTGGAGTGATTGGGTAGGACCACAAGACACTAACGACTACTATAAGTTCACCCTTGCTAATCGCAGTAACTTTAACCTCACTCTCAATGGCTTAAGTCAGGATGCGGATGTCCACTTACTCGATAGCACAGGTACTACCGTTCTTCAAAGTTCTACTAACACTGGCACTACTGCCGACTCAATTAGTAGAACGTTGAGTGCAGGTGCTTATTATGTGCGGGTGTATCCCTACAACACTGCCTCGACTAATTACAATCTCTCGATGTCGGCTGTTCCTAACTTGTCTGGGGGGCTACTCAGTGGCATAGTGGCACAGATTGCAGCGCAGCAGAAGTAATTAGCGGTCAAACCCCGAATCCGGGGAGTAGAGAATTAGTCGCACTGGGAGTACCAGTTTCGCCCTAACCGTGCCTTATACCATGAGTGGTACAGCCAGCAATGGCACTGACTATACTTTCCTAAATGGCACTGCCACAATTGCCGCAGGTCAAACTTTTGTCGATGTGCCATTGAATGTAATTGATGACACTTTGATTGAAAGCAATGAAACCGCAATTTTGACGGTATCGACTTCTAGTAATTACACTGTGGGAGCGACTAATACTCCTACGGTAACTATTACTGATAATGATTTAGCCGGTTGGACAGAAAATGGACTGCCACAATATGGGAGTAGCGGCACTTTACGACCCGAATTATTTAGCTAGGGTCAAGTGAAAGTTCGATAGAACAGAAAACAATAAAGAGAGGCTCCATCTTCGAGCCTCTCTTTGTTGCTATGGTAAGCAGCTCAAAAGGAGAATTTTTTTAAAATATCGATCGCCCTTTCTGATCCAGATTCAGAAGAATTCTCGCTTTTTCAAGAAGGCGATATATTCACCCCAAAACTATGAAAAAAATCATCATCGGCATCATGGGCCCCGGCGATAGTGCCACCTCAACAGACTTAGAAAACGCCTATCAACTCGGACAACTCATCGCCGAAGCAGGATGGATATTGTTAACTGGCGGCAGAAATGTCGGCGTGATGGATGCCGCCAACAAAGGAGCAAAATCAGCTAACGGTTTAACAGTCGGCATCCTCCCGGGAAATGACACTCGCGGCATTTCTGAAGCTGTAGATATTGCCATTGTCACCGATATGGGAAACGCCAGAAATAACATTAACATTCTTTCTTCAGATGTAATAATTGCCTGCGGTATGGGAACGGGTACTGCTTCGGAAATTGCCCTCGCTCTGAAAGCTAACAAACAAGTTATCTTGTTAAATGACAGCGCTGAAAGTCAACTTTTTTTTAAAGGTTTAGCACAATTTAACATCTTTGTGGTAAACAATGCTGTAGAGGCTATGAATCAAGCTCGCAAAATCCTAGCAAATCCAAGATGAAATCCAAGATGAGACTAAGCAAATTCAACTTTTGTGCGATCGGCATTTTTCTGGCTTTGGGGATTTTCGTCAGTACCAAAGCAGACGGAAGAATTGTACAGTTCAGTTTCAGCAACAAATCCACTCAAAAATTAGCACAAACCCTCCCTCCTCCTCCCCCTTTCACACAGCCTGTTACCGAACAAGAAGCGCCACCTATTCGCAGCGAATCCGTACCCGATCAAATCGCTTTAGCAACCCATTTGCAGACAATCAAAGCTAGAATGTACGGTGCTTACTGGTGTCCTCACTGTCACACCCAACAAGAACTTTTCGGCAAAGAAGCATTTACCGCCATTACTTACATTGAGTGCGATCCCAGAGGCAAAGATGCTCAACCAGGTTTGTGCAAAGCTGCTAATATTAAAGCTTATCCCACTTGGGAAATTCGGGGTAAATATTACACGGGCCGGCAATCTTTGGAAAAACTGGCTATTTTATCCGGTTATAAAGGCAGCAGCAATTTTTTGCCACCAGTTCCCTCTCCTTAAAAATATCTAAATTCCTTCCCACTCGCCCACGAATAAACCGTAGTTTTTAACCGATATTGACGGTTTTTAGCAATTATAGGACTAAGGCAAACTGTCACGACTAGGGGTTAAATTTTAGGCGGAGCTTCCCCCTGCCAATATACTTACACAGGCTCAAAAGCCTTTCAACACAAAGTTTCAATTGTTGAGTAAGTAATGGTGTACCCATGTAGATGACTCATATCTGTTTGCGATCGGCAATTATATTGAATCTACAACAATTGAGTGCGATCGCCTGCGTCAGCTATTACTTATTAAAGGGTACAAATTTTCAGATCGACAGTTGCATCCTTTGTTTAGTAAGAGTTTGAGGACTGTTAGTACATTTGTATGGGGGAAGTCCCGTTTAATCAATTGAAGAGCTAGAGTATTTATTGCAGATCCTCTTAAATGAAGGAGAACTAATAATTAAATGGGGGCGAAAAATCCCAAACAAGGGTAATGCTTGTATCACAGTTTAAAGGTGCAATCGCTTACATTTTACATATTCTGAAAAAAATACATCTGATAATAGCAAAAGTGAAGGAAAAATTAGGTATACACAAATTATAGTATTTTATTATTTTTGTTTCAAGTAATCTTTTTCGTGGAATTACCAAATTGAGAAAACTCATAGTTTTTAGGTAGGGAGCGAGGTTTGGCAATCCTTATAAACTGCCAGGCTTAAGATTTACTGCCTAACAGTTCTTCTGCTACCAATCCTTTCTGAATTGCGAGTACAGCAGCTTGAGTGCGATCGCGCACTTCTAACTTTTGCAAAATCGCGTGCACGTGAACTCGCACCGTACCCGGAGCAATGTACAATATTTGAGCAATCTCCTGATTGGTTTTCCCCCCGGCAATTAAAGCTAATATTTCTTGTTCTCGCTTCGTCAGCGGATTCTCTAAAACTTCCGATTTCAACCCATTTTTTAAAGGTTCGGGATTAGCAAAAACCGCCCGAATTTCCGCAGTCGCTGCCTTATCCCACCAAGAAGCGCCCAACGCTACCGATCGAATTGCCAAAACCAAAGTTTCCGCCGCAATTCCTTTTAGACAATAGCCCTGAGCACCCGCAGCAATCAATCTTTCAATTAAGGATTTTTGCGAATGAGATGTTAAAATTAAAACTGGAATTTCTGGATGCCGCTGTTTAATTTGGCGGCACGCTTCAATGCCACCAATTCCCGGCAAACCGACATCGAGAACTACCACATTTGGCAAGTGTTCCTGAGTCAATTCTACCGCCGTTTCTCCATCTTCCGCCTCGGCAATTACTTGCAAGCAACTTTCCTGCTGCAACCGCGTTTGCAGCCCCAACCGAAACAGTTCGTCGTCTTCAACTAGAAGAATTCGCAAGGGAAAAACTGGTTTCATTTGCAATGATCCCCGCTCTCAAGTGGGTTATTATTATTAGTATGATTCGCCAAACTCATTGCAAATGCAGCAAAGTAGGACCCAGCCATTTTCCACCTCTGCGAACCAGGCGCAGAACTCGCAATGACAGCAGATAGAAGCAAGAAGTATGCAACTAAAAAAGATATCATAAAGCTGGGATAGCAGGGAGTCGAAATGCAAACAAAGCGCCGTGTGGCAATTTATTTTCTGCCCAAATTATACCGCCGTGGGCGTCAATAATTTGGCGAGATAAGTATAACCCCAATCCCGATCCTTTGGCTTGGCGATCGCTGTGTCCTTGATAAAAACGCTCGAACAAGTGGGGCAGTTCATCGGCGGTAATTCCCAACCCGCTATCGATAACTTTCACCACCTGATAACTCGAATAAGATTCCATGATTATTTCTACTTTGCCACCGCGAGGAGAATGGTTGATGCCGTTTGTTAGCAAATTCACAAAAACGCGCTGGAGTTGCACCGCATCGCCATTTACCCACAAAGAGCGACGGAAATAGGACTCTCCGTAACTCATACTAATGTAAACCCGGCGCGCCGCAGATAAATGGGTGAGAGTTGCGATTACTTCTTCTGCCACAGCTACTAAATTTACGGGCGCAAGTTGCAGTTTTAAACCTTCGGCATCATTGCGGTAAACATCTAGCAGTGTTTCTACTAATTGTAGTGACATTTTGTGCGATCGCGCCATTGTTTCGAGAACTTTTTGCTGACTGGCGGTGACATCCCCAAATTTTGCTGACTGAAAAGCTTTAATTGTTTCGATCGCCCCCAGCATTGGCGTTTTTAAGTCGTGACTCAAAGTAGAGACAAAATCTTCTCGGATGCTTGCTAGCTGCTGCTGCGACTGTAACTCAGCTTTAGCGCTCGCGATCGCTTCTTGGTACTGGTGGTTACGATCGCTCAAATATCCCGTCACCCCTAAAGCCATGACTGCGATCGATCTATTTGCGACAGTGGCTAGGGCGATCGCTTCTCCGGGAGGAACAAACAAATTTAACAGCGTCAAAACTGCCGCTACCAGCGTAATTTGCAACTTACCCAACCGACTCAGGCGCGAATTTGCCAGTAAAATCGGCCCTGTGTACAAATACCCAAACAGATACTCCGACGGCGTAGTAAATTCCAGCACTACCACGATCGCAAATAAAATTGCGATCGACCACCTCCCCCGCAAATACTTCTCTTGAATTGCCAGGTTTTTTGGGATAGCCCATAAACTTTTAAACATCCTCAATCAATCCATTTTATATTTTATATTCACAGTTTTTTTCTTCTCCCTACTACCTACTACTTTCTAGCTTAGCATAGTTATTTTTTGTGATTTTTTTCACCTATTCTCGCGCCAAAGCACGGCGTTTAGCAAACATCTATATCTAGAAGTATAGACACTTAACCCGAGCTAAATATTCATCTATGCTGCCAAATATAGAGCGAATAAGCCTAATGTGGCAACAGCAATTTATACCGGAAAGCTGATTATCCAATTTTCTAACAGTGAGTATAGTAATCAGTAAAAGTAGATAGCATTTTTGGGCTAACAGAAGTGACAGATCAACTTTGTCTAATCAAAGCGATTTCAGTTTTATCCAAATTAACCAGAGTTATGGTGGCGCACTCTTAAATGCTATACAATTGCTCGATCGCTGTCAAAGCACGGGATTAGCAAAATAAAAACAAGGAATTCTCGCCAGCCAAAACCCCCTGATGGCGTTAATCCCTCTGCCTGGGGAGATTGCATCTTAGCAGCATTGAATTGGGCGATCGCCCCCAAACTGAAAGTGAGCTGCAAAAAAAGCTCGCCCGGTTTTTGGAACCTCCCACCTAACCCATTTAGCGATCGGCAAAACCCCTTTATCCAACTATAAAAAATTGGCTCATTTATGCAGCAAGGATTACTTCAAATCGCATTAACCCTAATCATTTTAATAGCAATCGCGCCTGTCTTCGGCAACTACATGGCGCGGGTGTACATGGGAGAAAAAACCATTCTCGATCCCGCTATTAAACCCCTAGAACAACTCATCTATAAAGCCAGCAACATCCGGTCTGTAGATTCCATGACTGGTTGGCAATATGCCCGATCCTTACTCTACAGCAATGTAGCAATGGGCATATTTGTGTTTTTAATTTTCATGCTTCAGGGAGTGCTGCCTTTAAATCCCACCAGCCTAAGTACCCCAACCTGGGATACTGCGCTGCACACAACTATTTCATTCCTCACAAATACCGACCAACAGCATTACTCCGGCGAGACAACATTCAGCTATCTATCCCAGTTAACTCTGGGTTTTTTAATGTTTACCTCAGCCGCTACAGGTTTAGCAGTAGGCATTGCCTTTATCCGGGGATTAACCGGCCGCCCGTTGGGCAACTTTTACATCGACTTAATTCAATCAATCACCCGCATTCTGCTTCCCCTTTCTTTGATAATAGGCTTGTTTTTGCTAATTTCAGGAGTGCCAGAAACCCTTGCCGGCCCGGCCGTTGCCCGTACCTTAGAAGGCGGCACGCAAGTAATAAGTCGCGGGCCAGTAGCTCACCTGGAAAGTATCAAACAACTGGGAGAAAATGGCGGCGGATTTTTTGCGATGAACTCGGCTCACCCTTTTGAAAATCCCAACCCTTTTACTAACCTGCTGGAAACACTAGCAATGGTTTCTATACCAGCAGCTATGATTCACACCTACGGCAGATTTGCCAACAACAAAAAGCAGGGATGGCTGATTTTTTGGATGGTGTTTGCCATCTATGTAATTTTGATTGGCATTGCAGCATTTGGCGAGTATGGCGGCAACCCTCAAGTCAATAATTTACTGGGCGCGCAACAACCAAATTTAGAAGGCAAAGAAGTTAGATTTGGCTGGGCCGAGACGGCACTTTGGGCTGTCACTACGACTGGGACAATGTGCGGGGCTGTCAACGGGATGCACGATTCTTTAATGCCTCCCGGTGGTTTTGCTACCCTGTTTAATTTGTTTCTGCAAATCGTTTGGGGCGGACAAGGAACGGGAACGGCTTACTTGTTTATTTACTCAATTTTGAGCGTATTTCTCACCGGATTGATGGTGGGGAGAACGCCGGAATTTTTGGGACGCAAAATTGAGAAACGGGAAATTGTGTTAGCCAGCGTTGTTTTATTAATTCACCCGATCGCAGTTTTAATCCCCGGTGCAATTACCCTCGCCTTTACCGACAGTTTGAGCGGCATCAGCAACCCGGGATTTCACGGCATTTCCCAGGTGATGTACGAATACGCTTCGGCGGCGTCTAACAACGGTTCTGGCTTAGAAGGATTGGCTGACTCTCAACCCGCACCGACAGGACTTTGGTGGAATTTAAGCACCTGTTTTAGCCTGCTGTTGGGGCGCTACGTTCCAATTATTGCCCTATTGCTTTTAGCTGACAGCATGACGAACAAACAACTGGTTCCCGAAACAACGGGCACTCTCAGAACCGATTCAGTTTTGTTCACCAGTGTAACCGCAGGAGTAATCATAATTCTGGGCGCGCTGACATTTTTCCCAGTCCTAGCTTTAGGGCCAATTGCCGAAGGATATGAAATTAGCAGCGGCAAGTTTGAACCTGCATCGATAACTACACCCACAACACCTTTAGCAACACCAACTCCTCCACCTCTGTAGCAAAAAGTTATCAACCTAACTCTTCTCTTTCTCTGTGTTGTCTGTGTTCTCTGTGGTTCATTAAAAATTCCCAATCGATATGGCTTCTTCCAATACTCCTGATTCCCCAAAAAAACCTGCTAGAGGCTCTCGCGAGTCTCGCAAGCACACGCCGAAAGCAAATACACAAGGCCTTTATCAAAGAGCTTTTAAAGAAGCTTTTGTCAAGCTAAACCCGCGGGTGATGCTAAAAAATCCGGTGATGTTCGTGGTGTGGATAGGCACAATTGTGACTGCACTTTTAACGATCGATCCGACTTTGTTTGGCCCGGTTGCCGGCGAAAATCAGAGAGTTTTCAACGGTTTAGTCACGTTTATTTTGTTCTTCACTTTAGTATTTGCTAATTTTGCTGAAGCGGTAGCAGAAGGGCGTGGCAAAGCGCAAGCAGATGCGCTGCGATCGACCAAAGCCGACACAACAGCCCGCAAACTCCTACCAGACGGTTCAATTCAAGAAGTTAGTTCGACATCCCTGAGACGCGGCGACCAAATTAAAGTGATCGCAGGCGATGTCATTCCTTCCGACGGCGAAGTAATTGCAGGCGTCGCGTCGGTGGATGAATCTGCGATCACTGGCGAATCCGCGCCGGTGCTCAAGGAACCGGGTTCGGACATCGCCAGTTCCGTCACCGGCGGTACGCGCATCCTCTCTGATGAACTGACGCTGCGGGTAATGGCCGACCCCGGTAAAGGGTTTTTGGACAGGATGATCGCGCTGGTGGAGGGGGCCGAAAGGTCGAAAACGCCCAACGAGATCGCGCTGACGGTGCTGCTGGCGGTGCTGACGCTGGTGTTTTTGATTGTGGTTTCGACGATTGGGCCGATGGGCAATTACGTCAAAACTCCCGTGGGCGTGGTGACGCTGATTTCGATGCTGGTGGCGCTGATCCCGACGACGATCGGCGGTTTGCTGAGCGCGATCGGCATTGCGGGCATGGATCGCGTCGCTCAGTTTAACGTGATAGCGACCTCTGGACGCGCCGTGGAGGCTTGCGGCGACGTGAATACGCTGATTTTGGACAAAACGGGGACGATCACGCTGGGGAACCGTTTGGCCGAGGAGTTTATTCCGGTAAACGGTCACTCGCTGGAGGAGGTGGCGAGTGTAGCCCTTGCTGCTAGCCTGTTTGACGATACTCCAGAGGGAAAGTCGATCGTCCGTTTGGCTCAGAATTTGGGCGCACAGGTGGATTTCGATCGCACAAACGCCACGGGGCTTGATTTTTCCGCAAAAACGCGGATGTCTGGCACGGATTTGCCCGATGGGACGGAGGTTCGCAAGGGTGCGGTGGACGCGGTGAAGGGTTTTGTGCGATCGCGTGGCGGTAATATCGGCCCCGATCTCGATGAAGCTTATGAGCGAGTTTCCCGGCTTGGAGGCACACCTCTAGGCGTTTGTCAAGGCAGCGACACCTACGGCATTATCTATTTGAAAGATGTCATCAAACCGGGAATTCGCGATCGGTTTGACCAACTGCGAAAAATGGGCATCCGCACAATAATGCTCACCGGAGATAACCGAATTACAGCATCAGTAATTGCCGACGAAGCAGGCGTTGACGACTTCATTGCCGAAGCAACTCCCGAGGACAAAATCGATGTAATTCGCAAGCAACAAGCCGAAGGCAAATTAGTAGCAATGACAGGAGACGGAACCAACGACGCACCCGCACTAGCCCAGGCAAACGTAGGACTCGCGATGAATTCTGGAACCCAAGCAGCCAAGGAAGCAGCGAACATGGTGGACTTAGATTCCGACCCCACCAAACTAATTGATTTAGTGACAATTGGCAAACAATTGCTAATTACTCGCGGCGCCCTGACTACATTTTCGCTAGCCAACGACATTGCCAAATATTTTGCCATTATTCCGGCAATATTTGCCCCTGTTGGCGCATTAAACGTCATGGGTTTAGCCAGCGGTCAGTCTGCGGTTTTGTCCGCATTAGTTTACAATGCTTTGATTATTCCCGCTTTGATTCCACTAGCATTAACTGGTGTAAAGTTTAGACCTTTGAGCGCCAATCAACTGTTGCAGCGGAATATTTTAATCTACGGATTGGGCGGAGCAATCGCGCCGTTTATTGCCATCAAAGTTATTGATGTTTTGATTACCGCCGTTGGGCTAGCATAAGAGAAGTTCGGCAACGGATTCGCAAGGGCGGATGTAACGGATGATTCTCGTTCCCCGGCTCTACCTGGGAACGCATATCTAGAGGATCTGCTTCGATTTTCGGACAAAAATTATCCAAGAGAAAGACAGATATTTATTTCCCACATAAGGAGAATTCATGAAACGGAATGATTTGCTGAATGATGTTTTCCCAAGAAATTTTCAAGAAATTATTGAGTTAGCGCAAATGCTTGGGCAGCGCCACCCAATCCCGGTGCAGCTATTTCTGGTAATGTGTTTCAATGCGATAATTGCCCCCGCTGTTTACGCGGCTGCGGGTGAAGATTTGACCCGAAAAGCTGTCTGGGGTTTAAGTCTCCTGGGTTTGGTGATTATCGCCCTTTCTATTTACCTGTTTGTAGTCATCTTTCAGCCGGAAAGATTTTAGTCAATAATTAACCCTTAGCAAATAACCGAGCCAGGTAATTTATGAGAGAAATAATTAGAGCCATTCGCGTTACCCTGGTTTTATGGGGAATCACAGCCATTATTTACCCTTTAATCTTGCTAGTAATCGGTCAAATTGCCTTCAACTCCCAGGCAAACGGCAGCTTAATTAGCAAGCAAGGAGTTATAGTGGGTTCGTCATTAATTGGCCAACCTTTCTCCTCCGAAAGATATTTTTGGAGCCGCCCCAGCACGACAAATTACAGCAGCTTTGCGACCGAAAATTACGATCCCACAAACGCAGAAAATTTAATTCAAAAAACAGGTATTTCGGGAGCTAGCAACATTGCCCCCAGTAACTCGGATTTGCTGAAGCGAGGTAATGAGAAAGAGGGTTTTCAGGGGGTGCAAATTGAATTAGACCGCCTAAAAAAAGCTGGTATCAAACCGACTGCTGATTTAGTCTACACCTCTGGTTCTAGCCTCGATCCGCACATTAGTCTAGAGGCAGCTAGGGCGCAAATTCAGCGGATAGCAACGGTGCGATCGCTCAATCTCAATCAAGTAGAAATGTTGGTAGCCAAAAATACAGATGGCAGATTTCTCGGCATTTTCGGCGAGCCGGGAGTTAACGTCCTCAAACTGAATTTGGCTCTCGACCGTTTACAATAGTTTACAATAGTCGGCAGTCATCGGTCATAAACTGACTGATGACTCGAAATTGACTAACTACCCATTACTCAGCTATGATTCACTCTAGCGAACTTACCAACAATCCAGACGCGGTTTACGCCCAACCGAACCGCACTTACGATCGCACCCCCCGCCGGGGAAAGCACAAAATATTTATCGGCATGGCCCCCGGTGTCGGCAAAACTTTCCGAATGCTGGAAGAAGGGCACAGGCTAAAATCTGAAGGCATTGATGTGGTAATTGGACTGTTAGAAACTCACGGGCGAAAAGAGACAGCAGCTAAAGGCGAAAGACTAGAAATAGTGCCCAAAAAACCAATGCTGCGCGGTGAAAAAATGCTCACAGAAATGGATACGGATGCTGTCATAGAACGCCGTCCTCAATTAGCATTAATAGACGAACTGGCTCATACAAACGTTCCCGGTTCTCTGCGAGAAAAACGATATCAAGATGTTGAAGAAATTCTCAAGGCTGGGATAGATGTTTTCTCCACCCTCAACATTCAGCACATAGAAAGTCTCAATGATTTAGTAGCTCGAATTACTGGAGTTGTAGTGCGAGAGCGAGTACCCGATCGCGTCCTCGAAGAGGCTGACGAAATAGTCGTTGTCGATGTCACGCCGGAAACTTTAGAAGAAAGGTTGCTACAAGGCAAAATTTATGCTCCCGAAAAAATTGAACAATCTTTAGAAAACTTTTTTCAGCGCCGTCATTTAATTGCTTTGCGAGAACTCGCCCTCCGAGAAGTCGCAGACAATGTGGAAGACGATGCAGCAACTTTAAAAGGTCAATCTTGCAACATTCACGAACGAGTTTTAGTGTGCATCTCGACTTATCCGAACTCCTTGCAACTGCTGCGGCGGGGCGCGAGGATTGCTAGCTATATGAATGCCCCATTTTATGCTGTGTTTGTCAACGATCCAGACCGATTTTTAACAAAAGCAGAAAGCTTGCACGTTGAAACTTGTGAGAAACTCTGTCAAGAATTTAAGGGGCAATTTTTGCGGGTAAACGGCACTAATATAGCCAAAGCAATCTCGGAGGTAGCTAAACAGTATCGCGTTACTCAAATTGTGATCGGCGAAAGCCAGCAATCCCGCTGGAGATTGTTGCTGCGGGGTTCTTTGACTCAACAGTTAGTGCGATCGCTCAAACACGTAGATTTGCACATCATCGCTACCGAAAAAAGTGGTCTTTCTAATTAGTCATTAGTCCTGAGTCATTAGTCCTCAGCCATTAGTCATTAATTATTAGTTATTAGCCAGATGAATGAAATAAACAATTCCGGGCGATTGTAAGTCACGGAACTTATGGGACACAAAGGCAAAGCCCGCCGGAGCAGGCTAGAAGCATCAACAATTTGGTATAACAACTCCAACTTTTGGAGGAGAGCTGAATCTAGCGGACGACGGATGCGCCAGAAGCTTTTACGTGTCAAAATCGCCCTTGTTAAACTTGATTAAAAGTGCGATCGCTATGGTGGATGATTACATTCTCAACTTGCTAGTTATTGGCATCCTCCTGCTTACCGTTACCTTGGGTTCCGGATGGATTTCGCGATTGCCTGTATCTTATGCCTTAATTTATCTAATTGTCGGTATCGGATTGGGGCCCTACGGCGTCAAGCTGATTGACTTGCGTCCCGAAGCTCAATTTTTAGAAAGGCTTACAGAATTTGTAGTTATTGTTTCTCTGTTCAGTTGCGGCTTAAAAATGAATCGCCCGCTGCAATTTTGGGCTTGGAATTCCACCGTGCGGCTGATCGGTTTTTTAATGCCGATTTCTATTTTTGCAGTGGCCGCTATCGGTCATTGGTTTGTAAAATTAGATTGGGGCCCGGCGATTTTACTGGGAGCAATTCTCGCTCCCACCGATCCAGTTTTAGCCTCAGAAGTTCAGTTAGCTCATCTAGACGATCGCGATGAATTGCGCTTTGGTTTAACATCGGAAGGCGGTTTGAACGATGCTTTAGCTTTTCCCTTTGTTTATTTCGGGATTTATTCGCTAAAAGATAACAACTGGTCGAAGTGGTTTTCGCAGTGGGTAGCAGTTGACTTGATTTGGGCGATCGCCGCAGGTCTCGTTATGGGAATTTTAGTAGCTAAAGCCGTCACCTGGATCGATCGCCAACTCCAACACTATCGACCGGCCGATCAATTAATGGAAGATTTCATTGCTCTCAGCACAATTCTGCTCACCTATTCCCTCACAGAAGTAGTCAACGGCTACGGATTTCTCGCAGTTTTTGTAGCAGGAATTGTGGTGCAGGCGAGTTACCGCAACCCAGAAAAACCGCTTTCCCAACTGCACTTTACCGAGCGCATTGAAAAGTTAATGGAAATAGCAACTATTTTACTATTAGGTTCGCTTTTGCGCCTAGAGCCTATGTTGGCATATGGAGGATACTCCCTCTTAGTAGCTGGATTGTTGCTTTTTTTAATCCGGCCTGTTGGAGCTTGGATTAGTACGATCGGCAGTCCTTTACATCCGGCCAACCGCTTGCTGTGCGGTTGGTTCGGCATTCGTGGTGTCGGTTCTATCTATTACCTTACCTATGCTTTCGGTAAGGGTTTGGAAGGCGAGACAGCCGAAAAAATCGCCTGGATTACCTTTACAACCATCGTAATTTCTGTGATTTTGCACGGCATTACTTCCACCCCGTTAATGAACTGGTACGAGCGCCGAATCAAACCTAAAGTACCGGATTTAATTTAATTCATAGTCCGGGACGCATAAATACATTTATCAACTGGGTGGGTCACTTTTATTAAAGGTTAACCATGCAGTATCTTCCTAAAAAAAACAGGTTTCTGCGTCCAGGACTAATTGAGTAAGGTGCGTGACTTTGAGTTCTTTAATTCCCAGTGAGATGATTGAGAATCACGCACCGTACTAAATCTTAATTCTCGATCGCCCCCAAAGCGCACAGCGTTGCTTTCTGTGCCTCACTTATTCCGTCACTCTTAAGTTGACAGCAAAGGCATTGCAAGGCATCCTACAGGCGTTAAGGGATCAGAGGAGACTGGAACTCGAAAGCGCCGATGTCAATAATTCCCCCGCTAACGCGATTAAAAGGAGAGATACCCCGCTGGTCGTAGAAGGGAGGACCGATAAAAGGTCCAGACGTTAAAACAAAAGCTGGGTCGCCACCATTAATAGCGGGACTACCCGGTTGCAGTGCCAGAGTCTGAGTCGGGCCGCCGTTATTTGTCAGGGGGTTTAGTAGGGGGTCAATAGGTGCAGCAGCAGTGCCAACTCGATCGCCGACAGCAGTAAAACCCGTGCTGCCAGTAGCGTCGCCAATTAAGTTGTAGCCACCGCTGGCGAAGCTGCCGAAAACGTCAGGACCAGTGGCGGCACTGTTCTGAGCGATGATAGTATTTTTGACATTCACCGTGCCGCCGTTCCATATACCACCACCACTTCCAGGGGCAGGCAAAATGATGCCAGCAAAGTCGGTGGTGGAGGGGTTTGCTATGTTGCCCGAGAGAGTGCTGTTGGTCAGCGTTACCGTGCCAGCTTTGTTATAGATGCCAGCACCGCTGCCACCTGCGTTGGTTGCTTGATTTCCAGAGAGAGTGCTGTTGGTCACCTCTACTGTGCCGTTATCGTTATAAATGCCACCGCCAAGCAAACCAAACCCAAAAAAACCACCCACTGTGTTACCAGAAAGAGTGCTGTTCGTCACTTTGACTGTGCCACCCTCACGGTTATGAATGCCGCCACCACGGGCACCGCCCGCTTTGTTGCCAGAAAGAGTGCTGTTTGTCACCTCCACAGTACCGCCTTGGTTAAAGATGGCAGCACCATCTACTGATGCCGGAAGCCCTAGGGTAAAACGCACTCCAACATTGTCAGAAAAAGTGCTGTTTGCTACTTTGACTGTGCCTGGGCCATTGTTAGAGATGCCACCGCCATCTTGAGCGCTGTTGCCTGAGAAAGTGCCGTTCGTCACGTTTACTGTGCCACTATTGTTTGAGATGGCACCGCCTTTGCTTGGTGCGAAGCCACTGTTGCTTGAGAAAATGCTGTTAGTCAAATTTACTGTGCCGCCCTCATTGTGGATGCCACCACCACTGGGGATGGGATTCAAATTGGGGTTAAAGAAATTGCTCAAACGGTTGTTAGAGAAAGTGCTGTTGGTCGCATTTACTGTGCCGCCATTGTTGTAGATGCCACCACCCCTGCCATCTTTCACAGTGTTGTTAGAGAGAGTGCTGTTGGTCACATTTACTGTGCCACCGTCGTTATAGATGCCGCCGCCGTTGTCAGTTGTCAAACCATCGGCGATGGTGAATCCGTCAAAAGTCCCACTGACTCCACTGTTTACCTTGAAAATCCGGTAATCTCCGCCCGTATCCCGCCGCACTGTCAGGTTGCTAGAACCAGTGCTATTAGTAATAGTGACATCGCCGCTAATCTCAGGCAATACTCCTGTGAGATTGATTGTCTGCGGCCCGGCTGGCAGATTGAAAGTAATAGTATCATTCCCAGCCAAAGCGTTAGCATTCAGCAGTGCTTGTCGAAACGAACCTTCTGCCAGACTGTAGTCTGTCAAGCTGTCATTGCTATTGACAACTACAGTATCATTGTCTGCGATCGCGATAGTAGTATTGTTTTGGTTAGCATCAACTTGGTAATTCCCCTCTGCTAGTTTCAGCTTCAGCGTCTCCTGTGCCTCAGCATGGATATCATCGACAGCCGTGAGGCTCACATCTACAAAATTTTGTCCATCCGGGATGGTGACGCTGACATTTGAACTGTTGACAGAAACGCCGCCACCGCTGAGGGTGTAGTCGCTAGGTTTAGTTGGATTGTTGCTAGTACCGTCAATTGCTAGGTTGACTGTTAAGTTGCCGCGACTCTCACCAGTGCGACTGATGCGAAAAGTCGCTGGATTGTTGCCTGTTTCTGCGGCTGCCTCATCTCTAACAGCGATGCTGACCGTTGGCAAAATGTCATCGTTAATAATAGTGAAGCTAGCTGTTTGCTGACTTCCTAAAATTCCCCTGCCTACAGGATTAACTAATTTCAAGTTAATCTGTTCGTCTGGTTCGACGACGGTATCCCCCACAAGAGGAATTGATACTGTTTTGGATTCTTCGCCGCTGGCAAAGTTGATAGTAACTGGCAGATTGTTAATGTAGTCTTCGGTAACAGTAGCTGTGGAAGAGGTATCTAGTTCCACTTGGACGCTGACTGCCCCCTCGCTGCTGCCAGTGCGTTGAACTGTCGCGACAACCTGATTGGGACTACCACTGTTGCCCTCGTTGGCACTGTAGCTAGAGGTGCTGAATGCTAAGAGACTGGGGATTGATATGTCATCATTAATAATAGTTAAGGTGGCAGTAGGCTGACTTCCTAAAGTTACCCTACCTACTGGATTAACTAATTTCAAGTTAATCTGTTCGTCTGGCTCGACGACGGTATCCCCCACAAGAGGAATTGATACAGTTTTGGA
>NZ_JAUBRN010000090.1:0-17053 GCF_036701875.1 Microcoleus sp. MON1_C5
TTTAAGTCGGGAAGTTTTTCCATTCCTTTATCTAATGTCTATCTCGTCTTCTTGTCAAGGGGGTTGAGCAATTACGATTAGCCAATCAGTCGGTAGGTGCAAATAAACCTGACCGTGTATAGTCATTTCAAAGAAGAATGAGAATATTAAAAAATCAGGTAAAATGAAAAAAAATCCTTAACCAGTTAGGAAAATGTCTTACAGCATAGATTTGAGAAAAAGAGTAGTGGATTATGTAGAAAATGGCGGTCGTATCGCCCAAGCTGCTGTCCTATTTAAGGTAGGGAGAGCAACGATATATCGGTGGTTGGGTCGGTCAGACCTTCAAGCTACAAAGGTAAAAAGACGTAAGAGAAAACTAGATTGGCAGGCCTTAGAAAAGGATGTTAAAGAGAATCCAGATGCCAGATTAATCGACAGAGCCAAGAAGTTTGGAACCAGACCCAGTGCCATATCTTATGCTCTTAAAGAAATGAAAATTACCCGAAAAAAAAAGAACTTCGTTACCTGGAGAGAAACCGAGAAGAAAGAATGAAATACTACTCTAATCTCCGAGAATTGATTAAAGTATCTGGAAGTCAAAGTGTGGTTTTTCTTGATGAATCAGGATTTGAGCCGTTTCAAGATTGTGCTTATGGCTGGTCAAAAAAAGGAAAAAAAATCTGGGGTGAAAAGTCCGGCAAACGGGGAAAAAGAGAAAATCTAGTAGCCGGAAGACGGAAAGGAGAAAAGGACTTAATTGCCCCAATGGTTTTTACGGGAAGCCTCAATGCAGAAGGCTTTGAAGGGTGGTTATCTTTATATTTATTACCCTCTCTAACAAAGCCATCTATATTAATCATGGATAATGCACCGATTCATCGAAAAACAGCGATTCGAGAACTGGTAGAGGAAACGGGTCATCAAGTTCTTTTTCTCCCGAAATATTCTCGCCTACCTGAACGATATTGAACACGATTTTAGTGCCTTAAAGCGAGCCAGAATGTATGCTCCTGCTGGCACATCTTTAGATGAACTCATCTGTGCCTACTGCGCTCAATAGTGTCTCTTTTTTATTTGAAATGACTATAACAGGATGTAAAGCGATCGCAACTTTTGCGATTACTGCGTTTCATCTCAAATCCGGTAGCATCGGAATTAATATTACCCACAGCCAGGAAACCGCCAGTGCCCAAGGCGTGTCAACTTAAGCTTTTTGTCCGCCATTCCTCCCGCCCACCCGGCAGTCCGCCAGGGAATGAATTCCCTGTCTAATAGCGAAAGTCCTCTAAAAGAGGACTAATGAATTATTCAGTCCTCTTTTAGAGGACTTTCGCTTTGAGGCAGGGGTTTCAACCCCTGTCGGACTATCGGTTTAACGAACCAAACCAGCCTATCTTCCGGAATCCCGCTCTAGCAGCGGCCAAATGTGCTAACGTACAATCAAAAATCCCCCATCTTCAACTATCGCGAGACAGATAACCGTGTTCGCTCAAGCACCTCCAACTCCCAATTACAAATGGTTTAGCTGCATTTCTAGCACTGTTTTCACCGCATTGTGCCTGTTGCCCATTTTCAGCGCTGCGGCATACGCCCAAACTCCCCAAAATAGACCGATCAAAATCGGCGTAGTGCAGCGGTTTGGTACCAAAGCAACCGACAAACTAACGCTGAAAGCATTACCGGGCGACAGCTTAACATTGAGTTACAAAACTCCTCAAGGCATAGAAACCAAAACGGCTGCTAGCGTCAAGTTAGAAATAGCCCCGAAACCGCTGGAAGCGCCATTAGTAGAAGAACGAGTTGTTCTGAGCTCCCACCGCAGTTTCGAGAGTGCAGAAGATAGCGCCAATCAGTGGCGCGCCCAGGGAATTGATGTAGAAATTGCTCAACCTTTTCGCTGGCAAGTTTGGGCGAAAAGAGATACTTACAACTCTCCATTGGTGCGGCGCTGGCTGTTGCAAAGTTTGCAAGCTCAAGGGAACACAACAGCTTTTTTGGATTCCAAAGTTTTTAAACAAGTACCCCAGGCATTTTGGGTTTTAAACGGCTTTCGCTTCAACCGCAATGAGTTGGATGTGACGGCCGGGAAAAATGTGATTGAGGTATTGGAACAAACCACCCAAGAGGCGACAGCTACTGAACCCGAAAAAGCTATTCAACAAACTCGCCGTTATGGCGGCAGTTTGCACCTGCAAAAAAATGCTTACGGCACTTATACTTTGGTGAATAAAGTGCTGACCGAAACTTATTTGCGGGGTGTTGTTCCTCACGAAATTGGGGCTTTTTCGCCTTACGCTGCGATTGTCGCTCAAACTATTTTAGCGAGAACCTACGCCCTGAGAAATTTGCGCCGGTTTGCTGTGGATAATTATGAGTTGTGCGCTGATGTTAACTGCCAAGTTTATCACGGTTTAACTGAGGTTTACCCGCAAAGTGATAAGGCGATCGCCCAAACGAGCGGTTTGGTGCTAACTTACGAAAATCAGCTAGTAGACGCGCTCTATTCCGCGTCTAGCGGCGGCGTGACAGCCTCTTTTAACGACGTGTGGCAGGGCGCGGAACGTCCATATTTGCGATCGATCGTAGATTCGCCTAATAATATTTGGGATTTGTCCAAGCAGAGTTTGTCTGACGAAAACAACCTCCGCCGCTTTATCAGTTTGGAAAAAGGGTTTAATGAGGAAAAAGAAGATACTTTTCGGTGGCGCGAACCAGCTTCTTTGACGGCGATTGCTGGATTTCTCAAACAGTATCTTCAGAAGAAACAGCACCCGCTGGCTAATCTTAAAACTGTCACTCAAGTGGAAGTAGTGGAAAGGTCGGCCGCAGGTCGAGTTTTGAAAATGAAGGTTCAAACTGACTTGGGCCCCATCGATATCGACAAAGACGAGATTCGCAATGCTTTTTACCCGCCGATCAGCACGCTTTTTTACCTAGAACCAATTTACAATCCAGACAAAACTCTCAACGGTTATGCTTTTGTCGGAGGCGGCTTCGGACACGGGGTGGGAATGAGTCAGACTGGTTCTTACAATTTGGCTAATTTGGGCTGGAACGGATCTCAAATTCTGGGCTTTTATTTTCCCGGCGCTCAAGTTGTGCCGCTCAGCGATAACATTACGTTTTGGCGCGAATAGTCGATCGCAGTCGGCCTAAGACTCGGCGATTTAAATCATCGCCACTACACAAACAAAGCCCGCCTTTGCGGACTAAATATCAGCCGTAAAACTTTTAGATTTTAGACTTGGGATTCTAGATTGGTTTCACAGTTAATCTAAAATCTGCCATCTAAAATCTAAAATTATTTGGTCAGCTATCTGCTCCAACAGCTATGAATTCATAGCTGGGAGTGACAGACTGCTGGCGGCTTTGTTGCAATGTTAGACACAGAAACCCGGTTTCTTAACATAATTGCCGTATTTCAGCTTAATTCTGGAAACGAGAAACCGGGTTTCTTAGGGTATCACGCAGAGCGTCCTTTCTTAGTAGAGCGCTTCTTCTTGGTGAGTTTCGATCGTACAGTCAGACTTGGGATAGGCGACGCAGGTGAGGACAAATCCGGCCTCGATTTGGTCATCGTCCAAGAAAGATTGGTCGGATTGGTCAACTTCGCCTTTGGTGATTTTGCCGGCGCAGGTGGAGCAAGCTCCAGCGCGGCAAGAGTAGGGGAGGTCGAGTCCTGCTTCTTCAGCAGCATCAAGAATGTAAGTATCGTCATCAACGTCAATGGTCTGGTTAATTCCTTCGGCTTCGCTGATGAGGGTAACTTTGTAAGTTGCCATGCACTAAATCCTCTCAAAAATTCAACAAGATTGATAATTTTTCCTAATGCAAACTTCAAGGCTCTATTAGCTTTGAGGTTAGGTCTTAGGTTCGTTCCCTCTATGATAGTAGGGGATAGAAGGGAGGTTGACACACTTATTTACAAAACATTTGAATGGGATTAGTTATAACTTTTTCTAATTTCATCTTGATTACTTATACCTATCTTGGGTTCAGCCTTGTGATACTGTTGCCGCAAGACTTGCGCTAAATAATCCGGTTTCTAGGAAAAATCCTGTTTTGAGCCCTACAGCACAAAAACCCTGTTGTTGGTATGCGGTGTGTCGATCGAGTTTCAGCAAGACTGGCTGCAAGGCAAGTCCCTGCAGGCGGTGAAATGTATAGTGAGATCGCATCAAGACTTGGGGGTTGAAGGCTCGATCGAATAAATCGCACCACAACCACAGCTTAAAATCGGGGCGATAGAACCCTAAAGCCCTGCACCGCAAGTCTGTAACTATCTAAAATCTTAAATCTCAAATCCCATGACTAATATTGATACTCGCTTTGGTTTTTCGGTTAATTCTCCAATTCGCGTGGGCATTGTAGGTACTGGTTTTGCCGCTAAGTTGAGGGCCGAGACAATTCAAGCTGATGGGCGATCGCACTTAGTAGCGGTTGCTGGCCACAGCCCAGAGAAAACCGCAGCATTTTGTCAAGGATTCGGGGCAGAAGCTGCGGTTTCTTGGCGCAAGCTGGTAGAAAGAGACGATTTAGATTTGGTTATTGTCTGTACGGTGAACCGAGATCACGGGGCGATCGTCCTGGCCGCGCTAGAAAATGACAAGCACGTTGTGGTCGAATATCCTCTATCTTTAGACGTATCTGAAGCAGAAAGGGCGATCGAACTTGCCGCCCAAAAGCAAAAACTCCTCCACATCGAACACATCGAACTGTTAGGCGGTTTGCACCAAGCAATCAAAGAATCTTTGCCATTAATCGGTAAAGTTTTTTACGCCCGCTACCTTACTATTACTCCTCAACATCCAGCCCCGCAGCGGTGGACTTATCAACATTCCCTCTTTGGCTTTCCGTTAGTTGGTGCAATTTCGCGACTGCACCGATTTACCGATTTGTTCGGGGAAGTAACAACAGTTAACTGTCAAGCTCAATTTTGGGACACTCAGCCGGATTTCTACAAAGCTTGTTTGTGCAACGCACAGTTGCGCTTTGCCAATGGCATTGTGGCTGAAGCTGTTTATGGAAAAGGAGAGACTTTTTGGCAGTCGGAAAACATTTTTACCATCTACGGAGAAGCAGGAACGCTGGTTTTTACTCCTGAATCCGGTCAATTAATTCAGGGAGAAAATCGGCAGAACATCAAAGTAGGGACGCGGCGCGGTTTGTTTGCCAAAGACACCGATGTGGTGTTGGAATATTTGTCAAACGGTACGCCTTTGTACGTGAATAATGCCAGTAGCTTGTACGCTTTGAAAGTGGCAGACGCTGCGAGGCGAGCGAGCGAGACTGGGCAAAATGTGGCGTTAAGGAGTGCGTAAGTCCTCGAATGCTTCCTTTATCTATTAGCCGGCTCAGGCGGACGAGAGTTTGACTTGCAGAGCGGTTTCAACCACCTCTTTCATAAAGGAGGTAAAGAACTTTTAACTCGCTCTATATTGGAGAGTCAATGAAATCCTACTGGGAAAATCTTCACTTAAATTCAGAAACTATAGGCTTAATCTACGGTTTTTTGGGTGTAGTTGGATTTAGCTTGACCTTACCGGCAACCAGAGCCGCTGTGATAGATTTAGACCCGCTTTTTGTAGGTTTAGGACGCGGATTAGTAGCAGCTATACTAGCAGCCTTTACTCTGCGGATAACGCATCAACCCATTCCCTCAAAACAGCAACTTGGGAGTTTATTAGTTGTCGGATTGGGAGTTGTTTTGGGATTTCCGGTACTATCGGCTTGGGCAATGCAGCAAGTACCTGCCGCCCACGGTGCTGTGGTGTTAGGATTGTTGCCTTTAGCAACAGCGATAGCAGGGTTTTTGCGAGCTGGCGATCGCCCTGATTTCAGCTTTTGGATTGCTAGCATTGTCGGTAGTACAACCGTTGTTGTTTTTGGAATTATTAGTGGCGCTGGACAGCTTCATCCCGCAGATTTAGCTTTGTTTGGAGCTGTAATTGCTGCTGCTTTTGGCTATGCTGAAGGTGGGCGATTAGCTTTGAGTTTAGGTGGATGGCAAGTGATCTGTTGGGCATTGGTGATTGTAGCTCCTTTCGAGGTTTTGCCAACAATATTTGTGGTATTAAAACAAGGGTTGATAGCTTCACCGATAGCCTGGTTCGGTTTTGCTTATGTGAGTGTTGTTAGTCAATTTATCGCATTTTTTGCCTGGTATCACGGTATGGCAATTGGTGGAGTTGCACGGGTAGGCCAAATTCAGTTATTGCAACCATTTTTGACGCTTTTAGCTTCGGCAATGTTGCTCGGTGAAACTCTGGAGCCGATCGCCCTAGTCACGGCCTGTTTGGTTGTTGCTAGCGTAGCTGCGGGTAAAAAAGCATCAATTAAGCGGGCAGAAGATTTGTGAGGCGATCGTTTTCTCAACAGGCTGCTGAGTCCAATCATTGACTTTCACATATCGATTCCATCTAACGACAGATGTAAAGGTGGGACTATTTCTCTTCAATACTAGCAATCAACTGAATTTTTAAGAGAAAAGTAATGTTAGATATTGATGAAATGAGCTCAAAAGAAATACACGAGCTGCTACACCAAGTAGGATACGGTCATCTGGGCTGCATACACGAAGGCAAACCCTACGTGATGCCAATGAATTATTATCTCGAAGGTTCGGACATCTACCTGTTTACAACCGAAGGCATGAAGACTCATGACATAGAGGCGAATCCAGAAATCTGCCTACAGGTTGAAGAAATACACGATCCGCTTCATTGGCGCAGCGTGATTGTGAATGGTCGAGCCTCCCGCCTCACAGTTCAGGAAGACATCGATCGGGCAATGCACCTGATCAAAGAGCGCAATCCAACGCTGTCACCTGCTATCAATCGAACCTGGATTGATGCTCAGGGACGTTCCGAAGTGATCGCAATCTACCGCATTGATGCGAGTGAAATGAGCGGACGCACGACTGATGGAGTCAGCAGTCGCTAAGAACGGAGATACCTCAAACGTTCTAGCAGGAATGAATTTTATGCGATCGTCATTGATGCAGATGCCATTGTTATTGAGCAGCCCGGTGATTTTGAGGTGAATGAAATGATCGTCCGTCCGACACGTCAAGAAATTGAGAGTAATAGGAAAACATCATGAAACAGCGAAAACTCGGTAATCAAGGATTAGTGGTTTCGGAACTAGGACTCGGCTGTATGGGGATGTCCGAGTTCTACGGCATAGCCGATGAGTCAGAATCGATCGCCACCATTCATCGCGCCTTAGAGCTAGGCGTAACTTTGCTTGACACGGCTGATATGTACGGTGTTGGTCACAATGAGGAGTTGGTCGGCAAAGCAATTAAAGGGCATCGAGATCGAGTCATCATCGCCACCAAGTTTGGCAATGTACGCGGTAGCGACGGCAGCTTTAAGGGCGTGAATGGCAAACCCGAATATGTCCGCTCTTGCTGTGATGCCAGTCTCAAGCGTCTGGGCGTAGATACGATCGATCTTTACTATCAGCACCGAGTCGATCCAAACACTCCCATCGAAGAAACCGTAGGCGCAATGGCGAAGCTCGTCCAAGCTGGGAAAGTTCGCTACCTTGGCCTTTCCGAAGCCGCGAGCGCCACGATCCGCCGTGCCCAAGCAGTCCATCCTATTTCAGCACTCCAGACTGAATATTCGCTCTGGAGTCGGGAGCCAGAAGCCGAGATTTTGCCCACCTGCCGAGAGCTAGGGATTGGGTTTGTGCCTTATAGCCCTCTGGGGCGTGGGTTTCTCACAGGCAAAATCAAGAGCCTCGACACATTATCTGAGGGAGACTATCGGGCCCAGCGATATCCTCGCTTTCAAGGCGATAATCTCCAGCAAAATCTGGAATTAGTCGAGCAGATAGAGCAGATGGCAGCCGCTAAGGGTATCAAAGCTGGACAGTTAGCCCTGGCTTGGGTGTTAGCGCAGGGCGACGACATTGTGCCAATTCCAGGCACCAAACGCCGCACATATTTAGAAGAAAACATTGCAGCGGCTGCTGTGACGCTGACTCCAGCAGAACTAGACCAGCTCGCCAAAGCCCTGCCATTAGGAATTGCGGTGGGCGATCGCTACCCCGATATGAGTACCGTCAATCGTTAGGAATTGGGGCGAGTAAAGTATTCTTAACTACGGCTAATTTTTTGATTCAGGAGCGATAAATCATGTCAAAACTTATTGTTTGGGGAACACCCGTCAGTACCTATGTCCGTACCGTCCGGCTGCTGCTTGAGGAAATAGGCGCAGACTATACCCTCCAAAGCGTTGATATCTTCAATGGTGAAAGCCAGTCCCCAGAGTACCTTGCTAAGAATCCCTTTGGTAAAATCCCCACCCTTGAAGTAAATGGGGAACTGCTCTACGAAACGGCTGCTATTACCGAATACCTGGATGCCACTTTAGGCGATCGCAAATTTAGCTTTTCCGATCCAATGCTTCAAGCTCGGATGCGTCAAATCATGGCGATTATTGATAGCTATTTCTATGGCCCTGCGATTACCACCATTGTGATTCAGCGATTGATTGTGCCGAGTCAGGGGGGTAACACAGATGAGGCTAAAGTCAAAAATGCGATCGCGCCTGCACAAAAGGCTATAGAGGCGATCGAGTCGCTAGCTACGCCTAGCCCCTATCTGCTCGGCAGCCAAGCGAGCATTGCTGATTTCTATCTGATTCCTATCTTTATCTACTTTTCCCAAACTCCAGAATTTGAAGTGATTACCGCTCAAACGCCAAAACTACGGACGTGGTGGGATCAGGTTAGCCAGTTGCCCAACGTCAAAAAAGTGTGCGCGTAATTGCACTCAAGATGAAGCGGTTTTAGGGGAACAAATCAGCGTGTCGGCTCCCGATGGTAGCGTAACAATGAAAATTATGTCAGTCTTGACGGTTTTAATCGGTCAAGAACCGACTTGAGGAAGTTTAATGCAAGCCGATCAATGCAGTGGAGATTGCTGGGCTTGCAATTTGTAGATAATGCCGATGCCCATCCTAGGACTGATGGAGTGGAGGTGTTTACCAAGCAGGAACACTTTGTCAGGGACTATAGCAAAAGCATAGGTCAGGAATGGAGTTCTAAGGGATATACCGTAGATAAATTTCGCTATCCAGACGAGCTGCGGCTACCAGAAACCTTACATGGGGCTACCTCGGTCTTCGTGCGTCGCATTCAGGGAAAGCGTTTTCTTTATCTCACCGGAATGTTTGTCGATTATATCGAGAACTTTGTGTTGAACGTCTAATTGAGATTGTACTTAATATTAATGCCTATAGGGGTGTGAATCGGCTTTTCATCCCATGAGGGGCGGTCGAGATTGTTGAAGACGTGCGACGCTATTTGATTGCCAATAGATGTAGCGTTTGAAAACTGATACTCATGTTAAAAAAATTAAAAACCATTACTCTTTCCACTCTTCTGGCATTAGGAACAGCTACGCTGGGTTCTACTGCACCTCTCCCTAGTCCTAATAATCAAGGGGATTATAGGGGAAGATCTGATCATACTTATTGGGAAGTAGTAGACCCAGACCCAAAGGGGTTAAATTGTCGTATGAATTCTTCTTTTGAAGAATTTATGCGTGTTGACAACCGCACTCCATTTGATGTTTTTAATTGGTCTGTAGTTGGTGTTTTAAAACAGGGACAGCGTTTTGAAAGCTTTCCTGGAAATGCTGGTGTTACTTTCCTGGATACCAGGGGTTTACCTTGGCTTTTTGTAGGAAAAAACTACACTGCTGGTGCGGCGCAAGGTTGTTTTATTCGCGCTAATAGTCAATTTGTCAAACCAATACAGATGTCACCGACTCGCGTACAACCTCAAGCGAGTCAACCGCTAACAACAAGTTCTACAGCACTCCCGATGGAGCTTGGTTTTGACGAAGGATTTGGATCGATTGTAGTACCAGAAAGCGATACCACAGCATCGGCGTATGGAGGACGCTTAAGGCGATATGACGTTCACATTGCCAAAATGTTTGAAGTCACCCACTTTATGTGTCAACAAGAGAATTTAACACCCGGTATTACTTGGAATTACGCGGCTGGAGCTGGCAGGATTAATATGGGAAGTTTTGAAATAACCTGCCGACTTGCTAATCAAATAGCTAGCGCCTATGGTTTAGGTAAGTCGGAACCTACGAATGTGACTTTTTCGGCTGGTGAAGTAGGTCGCCCCGCTGTCAGAAGTTTCAATATTCCCATCCTAGATATTACAGGTGATAAAGTACCACGCTGGGTGAGTTTTGTGCAGGGATTTCAGCCAGTGAGAAGGTAGGGCGAACACAGATAATATGCTCTACTGTCACTTAGAGCAATGTACCTTAATAAGATAGTTGAGAGGACTTTATGAATATAGATGAAAACGAACTGAAACAACTTTATGCAGAAGGCAGAAGAGATTTTCATGGTTGTGACTTAAGGGATGCTGATTTGACAGAAATTGATCTGAGCTTTGCTAATCTAAGTGGTGCAAATTTGAGCAATGCAAACTTAAATTATAGCAATCTAAGCTATACTAATTTAATCAGCGCCCAATTAAGAGGGGCATCTCTTATAGGGGCTAATCTGAAATGGTCAGATATTATTTATGCAGACTTGAGAGATGCAAATCTTGAAGGAGCAGACCTAGAGTGGGCTAATCTTAGAAGCGCTAAGCTTACCAATGCTAAGTACCAAACAGTAAAAAATATCGAAACGGCTGATATAACCGATGCTATAGGAGTAGAAAAAGTAATTAAAAAAATCGAAAAAAGCGATATGATTCAGTTAAATTTATTTGCAGAATACCCAATTAAACCCATTAACAGAACATTAAAATGTGAACCAAAGTATCAAGATAGTTTCCAGAAAAAATATCCACCAGCTTTATTACCAAAGATTTCAAGACATACTAAAATGCAGGGAATTCTGGCACAGATAGGACAAAAATTAGGCTATAGAGTATGGATTGCTCGAAACGATCACTCAAAGGACTATAGATTCGGAGAGTATAGCTTCGGGGACGATACTTTCGAGGACTCTAGATTCGGTAAACTTAAAGAATTAACAATGGAAGGATTCTCTATTGGTGGATTAGAAAAACAAGTTGAAAAAATTAGTAAATTAATTGATGTAATATGGCTAAATGAAAAGGATCAGTTTAAAGTAGTAGCATTATTTGAAATTGAATGCACTATTGCTATCCACTCTGGGCTATTGCGTATGGGTGATTTTGTGGTTAATGTAAAATTAAATCCCGTAACATTTATAGATCCCAATTTTCCAATTTATGTCGTAATTCCTGAAAAAAGAAAAAAACATTTACAATCCCAATTATCTCGACCAATATTTCAATATCTTGAATTGCACAAAAGTTGTGAAGGTATTAATATAGAAGATATAGAGAGGTGTTGGGAAAATATTATCAAGCATAAAATAAATATCCAGCAAGAAATCAAGCCGAATATTATTGATCTTATAGCTTTGAGCAATTTTATCGAGTCTAAAAAAAGTTTTTAAATTTTATGTGATTGGTCAATCAAAGCGTGGAGTGGTTTATATTGCGGTAATCCCTCTAATATTTAAGCATCTGTGCAAATTAAATCTTCTATAACCTATGGGTAATTTCACCCGATCGCAAAGCAATTAAACCAGAGAATTACTCTTTTCTATTCTACATCGATCGCATAAAAGCATTCACCGCATCATATTGATCTGCCATCCGCGAATAGAACTCGATCGATCGCAAATCCAACTCCGGCAACAGTTCGCTCTTACTCACCAACTCATATCCCGTTGGACGCAAGCAATAAACCGAAATTACACCATCCTCCCAAAACCAAACCTCCTGCACTCCCACCCGACGATAGATTTCCAGCGTATCAATTCCACCACTCGTCACCGTCACCTCGATCGCCAAATCTGGAACTGACTTGCGCGTACCCAAACAGTAAGACTCATCTGGTTCCTTCCGTGCGCCCAATTCCTTTATCCCAATGGTTGTACTGCCGCGCCCGTAGAAACGAATATTTCTGATCCGCATATAAATTTCTAAAAGCTGACCTAAAGTGTTTCTAGGCTCTTCATGGGCCTCAGATAAAGGAGCCATAATTTCTAAACACCCATCCAAATAAGTTAAACGCGCCCCAGTTTCAGCCAAATCTGCATCCAACTTTTCCAGAGTCTCCCATGTCACGTTTGACAGGAAGGCCGCACCTGTACCCAATCCTGCTTTAGAAATTGCGACAACCATCGGACTTACCTTTTACGCTCATTTTTCCATAATATACGACTTCAAAAAGTTGGAGTCTGTAGTCAACTGTTGACTGTTGACTGTTGACTGTTAGCCGATAAAAATATTTTTCCCCAAACAAAAAGCGCCCCTATTTCTAGGAGCGCTTGAGGTCAATCAAAAGCTAAAATTTAGCCGTTGATAGAAGGAGCAACCATTGCTACAGGAGTTGTAACACCTGCAGCCAAGTCGAGAGGGAAGTTGTGAGCATTGCGCTCGTGCATTACTTCCATACCCAAGTTAGCGCGGTTGATCACATCAGCCCAAGTATTGATAACGCGACCTTGCGAGTCGATAATCGATTGGTTGAAGTTGAAACCGTTCAAGTTGAAAGCCATCGTGGAGATACCCAAAGCGGTAAACCAGATGCCGACTACTGGCCATGCACCTAACAAGAAGTGCAAAGAACGGCTGTTGTTGAATGAAGCGTATTGGAAAATCAAACGACCGAAGTAGCCGTGGGCTGCAACGATGTTGTAGGTTTCTTCTTCTTGACCGAATTTGTAACCGTAGTTTTGCGATTCGGTTTCGGTTGTTTCGCGAACCAAGGAAGAGGTAACTAAAGAACCGTGCATGGCGGAGAACAAGCTACCACCGAAGACACCAGCAACTCCCAACATGTGGAACGGGTGCATCAGGATGTTGTGCTCGGCTTGGAACACGATCATGAAGTTAAATGTACCGGAGATACCCAAAGGCATACCGTCAGAGAAAGAACCTTGTCCAATTGGGTAGATCAAGAATACTGCGGTTGCTGCTGCAACTGGTGCAGAGTAAGCGACGCAGATCCAAGGACGCATACCTAAGCGGTAGGACAATTCCCATTCGCGACCCATGTAGCAAAATACACCGATCAGGAAGTGGAAAATTACCAATTGGTAAGGGCCGCCGTTGTACAACCACTCATCAAGGGAAGCTGCTTCCCAGATTGGGTAGAAGTGTAAGCCGATGGCGTTAGATGAAGGAACAACAGCACCTGTGATGATGTTGTTACCGTACATCAAGGAACCTGCTACTGGTTCGCGGATGCCGTCGATGTCCACGGGAGGGGCAGCGATGAAGGCGATGATGTAGCAGATGGTGGCGCTAAGCAAGGTAGGAATCATCAAGACGCCGAACCAACCTACATAAATGCGGTTGTCTGTGCTTGTGACCCACTCACAAAAGCGTTCCCAGACATTGGCGCTTTCGCGCTGCTGTAAGGTTGTTGTCATTTGTTTATGATTGCTTTATTTGGTTTTCAATGTTCGTGACGGCTTTATGTTCCGCCATGTAAATAAACATAAAGCCTATTCTAAGGTTTGTAAAGTATTTTAACAACAGATTAACTAATGAATAGTATAAGTTGAACTTATCAAACTTAATAAAACTGGATAAACAGGTAAGAATGCACAAAAAAGTATGTAAAGCCTGGAAGCGCGTCGCCTTCAGGCATGGAAATATTAAGATACAGACTTTTGCTGGCTAGGTATCATAATGAGAGCCCAATAGGGAACTTCAGCGGGCTCGACATCTGCGATCGCCCGAATTCGCTGATTCGGCATAGTTGCGCGTTCTATATACAGTGCTCGATCGAACTGTCCCAACTCAATCAGTACGTCCCGGACTTTCGCAAAATGCCGGCCCAGCTTAATAATCACAGCAGCATCAACAACCGCCAGTCGATCGCGCAAAACCTCAGCATCCAGCGTCGCAGGCATAATACTTAACACATCGTTACGATAAGTCAGCGGCACTCCCAACGCAGCCGCACTCGCCATTGTCGAAGAAATTCCCGGCACAACTTCAGTGGTAAATGTCCCCGACAAACGGTTGAATAGATACATAAACGAACCGTAGAGAAAAGGTTCGCCCTCACATAGCACCGCCACATCCCGCCCCTCGCTCAGATGTGCGGCAATTTTCTCCGCAGCAATATCATAATAAGGTTGAGACGATCGCGTCGGACTAAAAGGCAACGGCATCGGAATCTCAATTTGCTCCGGGCGCAGATAATCTGCGACGATCGCCCGCGCCAGCACCTTACCATTTTCCATCGCCGGATAGGCAATCACCGGCACCGATTGCAAAATCCGATAAGCTTTCAAAGTAATCAACTCTGGATCGCCAGGGCCAATACCCAAACCGTACAATTTACCACTAGCCTTAGTCATAATTCATCCTTTTTCGCTAACGCATTCACGGCCGCCGTTGCCATTGCACTGCCACCGCGCCGCCCGTGCAACGTAATAAATGGCACTCCCCGACTGTTGACGGCCAGTTCGGCTTTGGATTCGGCGGCCCCGACAAATCCTACCGGGAAACCCAAAATTAAAGCCGGTTTGGGTGCTCCGGCATCCAGCATTTCCAGTAGTCGGAACAAAGCAGTCGGGGCATTGCCGATCGCCACAACCGCACCCTGCAAGTTGTCCAGCCATAAATCAAGGGCCGCGGCAGATCGAGTATTTCCTATTTGCCGCGCCAACTCCGGGATTTCGGAATGCCAGAGGGTGCAAATCACCGGATTGTCAGCCGGAAGGCGTTTGCGAGTGATGCCTTCAGCCACCATCCGGGCATCGCACAGAATCGGCGCACCTGTGGCGAGGGCTTGGCGTCCGCAGGTGGCTGCACCGGGGGAAGCTGCTAAATCTGCAACAATATCGGTCATGCCGCAACTGTGAATTAGTCGCACGGCTACCGATTCTAAATCGGGCGGCAAGCTTGACAAATCTGCTTCGGCTCGAATTGTGGCGAAGGATTTGGTGTAGATTTCTGTTCCGTCTCGAATGTAGTCAATCATTGTTTAAAACTGCTATGGGAATTTTGTGGAATTTGTGAAATAGATTTTTTGAATGAACCGCGAAGGCGCGAAGGACGCGAAGGAAGAAATCTCAAGAGAGATAGAAAGAGAAATGCTTAAAATTTGTCTGTTTTTATGGGATATTTTTTCACTTTCAATTCCAATTTTCGGTGCTCCCCAACTCCTGCAATTGGTCGATCGCCTGCCGATCGACAAACTCACCCAATGACTCCACAGGCTCTCGAAACCGCTGATACACTCGCAACATTCGCTCGATCGCATCGGGCATCTCGATCGCACTCACCGCCTGAAAAATTTTTCGTCCGAAGGGCAAATCTTTTCTACCCGCATAAATGTCGTAACCTTTGATCGTCTCGTCTCCTCGCTCAATCTGAATTCCTACCAGCGTGATATCAATGGGCTGGTGCTGGGCGCAGGACTTTTGGCAACCGCTGAAATGAATGTTAATCGGCAGGTCGATCGTCAATTTTTGCGCTAAATCCCTCACCATTGCTAGGGCGTCACTTTGAGTATCTGTCGCCGCCGACGCACAGCCACTGCTGCCGGCACAAGCCACCAAGCACGAATCTAGGCGAGTCGCCGACGAGTGCAATCCCAAATCGGCGACTTGCTGTTTTACCTCAAAAAGCTGGGAGTTGGGGATATCAGAAATTAGCAGATTTTGCCACGGCGTAAGTCTCAGGGTACCGCTGGCTAGCTTTTGGGCTAAATTCGCCAAATTCCGCAGTTGCTTTGATTCTAGCCTACCGAGAGGCAGTGCAATTCCCATGTAGGAGAAACCGGACTGTCGTTGAGGATGAATGCCGAAATGTCGGTGATCGGGGAGGGATTTTTCAGATGAGGCATCTTGACTGTTTTTGGGAAAGGTGCAAGATGTGAACTGCCATAAAAATGGTAAATTCTGCTGTACCCTTTCTAGATAACTTTCAGCGCCCCAATCTGCCAGCAGGTGACGCAAACGCGGTTTTTTGCCATCAATTCGAGGTCGATTTTTGGTGTATTCAAGATAGGTGCTAGCGAGGGCGGCTAATACGGAAATACATTGCGATTCTTGGATTAAAATTCCTGTATCGCCGTTTAAATGCAGCCTAAAAACGATTTCTGATTGGGTTGAACGACCGAATGCAGCTAATAAAATATCGTTGCGTAAAGCCTGGATCGAAACCGATTCCCCGCCGTCGAAGCCAATACTGAACTTAGGCGAAAGTTCCGACAACTCGGAATGTGTTTGCAGGTAATCATCCCAAGCTTTGACTAGCGGGCGAGTATCCAGTAACTGCTGGCGATCGATCCCTGCTGTCGGACTTGCCATAATATTGCGAATTGGGTCAACTTCAACGCGGCGAGACGCTATCCCCAATTCCTGCAAGCGGTTCCAGACTTCCGGGGCAATTTCCGAGTTCACTTCTCGGATTTGCAAATTTGCCCGATTTGTCACTTGCAAACAGCCGGTACTGTATTGATCGGCCAAATCGGCGATCGTCCAACACTGCTGCGCGTTTAAAATTCCCCCCGGAATCCGCATTCTCGATAAAACTCCGTCTCGGGCTTGGGAACCGTAAAATAAACCCGGACAAGTCGGCAAATCAGTCAAAGGTAACAAATAATCTCCTCCCCGTGCTACGCAGGGAATCCAAAAGTAAACGCCCACAAAGCGCCCCCGAAATCGGCATTCTGACTTTTACAGTTGCGGCACAGCGCCGGAATTGCACCGGACTTTCCCGCTTTCAGGTTTTAGAAAGGTATCACGACCTGACCGACAGAAAGCAAAACCCTCAACTTTCTTAACAAAACTTCTGGCGATCGCCCACCCCTGTCTTTTCATCAGCTTTCCTAATCGCAGTCATCAGTTTAACTGTCGCTCAACCCCTTTACAAACCTTAACAACACCGTTAATAATATAAACATCATCCGAACATTGACAACCAAATACAGCAATCATAAAACCATGACAACAACCTTACAGCAGCGCGAAAGCGCCAATGTCTGGGAACGCTTTTGTGAGTGGGTCACAAGCACAGACAA